>NZ_JBFBDP010000002.1:0-150835 GCF_040701585.1 Streptomyces sp. NPDC093801
ATGCGGACCTCGGACGCGGAGAGCTTGCTGCCGCCGTCGGCGGAGGCGCCGGCCGCCTTCGGCTCGTCCTTCTGCGCCTCGGAGCCGTAGCCGCACGCGGTGAGCAGCAGGGGGAGCGCCGCGGTGACGGCGAGGGTGCGCAGGGCGGTGAGCGATCTTGCGGCAGACACGGAGGTGTCCTCTCAGGGGATGGGGTCGCGGGAGCGGAGGAGGGCGCGGCGAAGCCGTCGGGGCGCACGGCACCCGCTCCCGGCCGCGGGCGGCGGGAGCGTGGTCGCGTGCGGGAAGGCCGTGGGCGGCGCGGGGCGGCCCGGGGCGGAGTCCGGCCGGTGCTGCGCGCGGGGGCGCGGCCAGGGCACGGCGGCCGTGCACTGCCCGCGCGGCCGGGCCTCGGGGCGGTTCAGGCAGGCGGACAGATGGCGCTGGCGGTACGGCCCAGGTCGATGTGCCGGCGGGAGACCAGGGGCAGTGGCAGGCCCGCACGGTGCAGTGCTCGCACGGCCGCCTCCTCGATTTCCTAGTTTTCCCACCTGGTTGGTAGGCATCTTGGCAGAGCGGAAGGGCGGCCCCAAGAGGCCGGTCACATGTTGGACGCCATCGTCTCGCGACGTGAGAAACCGCAGATGGGCCCGAGGGTCAGGGATTGGTCCAGGCGCCCGGGGCGTGGGCCAGCGCGGCGACGTCGGCGGGCAGGGCGGAGGAGGCGACGTCGGCGAGGGACACGCCGTCGAGGATCTCGCGGACATTGGCCCGCAGCGCCACCCACAGGGGGAGCAGCGACTCGGCGGGGCCGGTGTAGGAGAGGTCCGGCGGGCGGACCCCGCGCACCGAGACGAGCGGTCCGTCCACGACGCGGATGACGTCCGCGATGCTGATGGCCGCCGCCGGGCGGGCCAGCCGGTAGCCGCCGTTGCCGCCGCGCCGGCTGAGGACGAGACCGCCGCGGCGCATGTCGCCCAGGATGCCCTCGAGGAACTTGTGGGGGATGTCCTGGGCGTCGGCGATGGCCTCGGCCTTCAGCGGCCCCTCGTCCTGTGACGCGGCAAGCTGCAGTGCGGCGCGTACCGCGTAGTCCGCCCTGGCTGAGATCCGCATGCGGACATTATCCCGTACGGCAGCGGCCGCCCCGGTCCCGCGCGGGTGGGCCGCCGCGCGCCCCGCGGGCCGCGCGTCAGCGGAAGGCAGCCGCCACCGCGCGGTGGGAGCCGTTGAGGTAGTGCTCGCCGATGGAGCGCAGGCGGTGCGCCACCGGGCGGTGGGCCGTCAGGACGCGGGCGTTGCGCCAGAACCGGTCCAGGCCGGGGGCGTCGGCGAACTCCAGCACGCGGGCGGTGACGTGCAGGGCGGCCTTCGACGTCACGGTCTCGGCCGTGGCGACGAGGGCGGCGACGCCCGCGGCCTCCTCCGCGCCGAGCTGCCCGCCGCTGTCGAGGGCCTGCGCCATCACCTCCGTGGCCCGGTCCGCCACGGCGCCCGCCGTCTGGACGGCGGAGGCGAGTTCCCCGTAGGTCAGGAACAGGTCCGGGTCCTCGCCGGGCGCCCGGCGGGCCCGGCCGCCCCTGCTGAGGTCCCGTGCCTCGGTGAGCGCGCCCTCGGCCGTCCCGAGGCCCACGTGGCACAGGGCGAGGCGGAGCGCCGGCTCGGCGAGCGCGGTGAAGGGTGCGGCCGACTCCTCGTCGTGCGGCCGGCGGCCCAGCACCTGCCCGGCCGGGACGGCCACGCGGTCGCACACGACCTCTCCGGCTCCCGCGACGCGCTGGCCGAGGCGCTCGGGGGCGGGTTCGACGCTCACGCCCCGCGTGCCGGCCGGGACCCGTACCACCAGGACGTCGCCCGTCACGGCGCACACGGCGTCCAGCACGATCTGGTCGGCGGCGGCCACCGCCGTGTCCACGGGCCGGCGCCCCTCCAGGACGTACCCCGTGGTGCGCGGCCTCAGCGTGAGGTCGGGCCGGTCGACGTCCTCTTCGGGGGCGGGGGCGTGCACCGCGCCGGTCCACAGCCACTGCCGCCGCACCGATTCCTCCTCGAGGGCGGCGGCGCGCTCATCGTCCGCGTAGAAGCGTCCGCTCCACGCGTGCACGTAATGGCGGGCGAGGACCTCGCCGAGCGAGCTGTCGGCCGCGGCCACCTCCCTGATGACGGCGCATCCGGTACGCCAGTCCGTTCCGCGGCCGGAGCGGGGCGGGGTGAGGGCCGCGGGCAGTCCCGCCTCGCGCAGGCGGCCCGTCTCGTCGGCGGGGGGCCTGCCCGCCCGGTCGCGGGTGATGGCGTCCGCGGCCAGGTCCTCGGCCACGTCGCGCGCGGTGCGCAGGAGCGCGCGGCGCTGTGCGGCGGCGGGCGGGTGTCCGGCGGGGTGCGGGGCCGTCGGCACGGGCGTCACCGGGAGGCCCGTGCGCGGGCGTTCGGCGCGGGGGCGGGGCGGGCGGCGGAGGGCGGGGGGACGTCGGTGGTCATGTCGACTGCTCCGGGCGTTGTCGGGCCGCGCCGACCGGATGCCGGAGGTGCGGGGAGGAGGAAGGCTGGTGGGCAGGGTCGCGCCGTATCCGATCCCCACCTTTCCCATCGGATTGATAGGAATACTTCCCCGGATGCGGTCCCCGGGCAAGGGCGCGACCGCATGGCGGACGCAACGGTCTCGGGATGAGAGAAGATGCAGGTCGGAGGGGTGTCGATCCGGTCCCGGGGCGGAGCCGACGGCGGGACCCTCCGTCAGGGAAGGCCGGAACGCGCGGAGTTCGGCGGCGCACGGACGGGTGCGAGGAGGCTCCGGCGGGTCATGTGCCGTCAGGGAGACGTGACCGCACGGGTACCGGTCTTCCGGTGGAGGACCCGGGACGGAAACATGGCGGCCATGGCACGACCTTCCACCCCGCCCCCCGCGCCCGCCGACTCCGTCCCCGCCCGCCCGGGAACGGATACCCGCCCCGGACCCGGCGCCCGCCCCGGACCCGGCGCCCGCCCGGAAACCGGCGCCCGCCCGGAAACCGGCGCCCGCCCGGAAACCGGCGCCCGCCCCGGACCTGGCGCCCGCCCGGGCGCAGGCGCCCGCCCCGGACCCGATGCCCGCCCGGGCGCAGGCGCCCGCTTCCGGGGGCGGTTGCTCAGGACGGTGGCCGTGACCGTCCCCGCCTGCGTCCCCTTCGCGCTCGTGCTGGCCCTGGTGGAGGCGCGGTGGGCGCCGCTGAGCCGGCTCGACCGGAGCGCGGCCGAGCGGCTCCACACCGTGGCGCTGGAGGAACCCGCACGGGTGCGCTTCCTCGACTTCCTGACCCATGTCGTGTGGGACCCGGTGACCATGCGGCTGCTCGTGGCGGCGCTGGTGGTCTGGCTGCTCGTCCGGGGCGCGGTCCGCCTGGCGCTCTGGGCGGCCGTCACCGCCACGGCCGGCGGCCTGCTCGGCGCGCTGGTCAAGGGCGTGGTCGCGCGGGCCCGGCCCGGCCTGCCCGATCCGGTCTCCCACGCGCCCGGGTTCGCCTTCCCCTCCGGGCACGCCATGACGGCCGCCACCTCCTGCGCGGTGCTGCTGGTGGTCCTGCTCCCGCTGGTGTCCCGCCGCCGCCGTGCGCTCCTGTGGGGGCTCGCGGTGGTCTCCGTGGCGGGCGTCGGGTACACGCGGGTGGCGCTCGGCGTGCACTGGGTGAGCGACGTCCTCGGGGGCTGGCTGCTCGGCCTGGCCCTGGTGGCCGCGACCGCCGTGGCCTTCGGGGCCCGGCGGGCGTCCCTCGCACACGCGCGTGGTGCGTGCGGGACCCCGTACGGGGTCCGGCTCGCGCGCCTGCGTGCCCTCCGGGCGCACGGGCGCCGTCCCGGCCCCCCGGGCGAGTCCGCCTGAATCGGCCATCCGGGCCCGGCCGCGAAACGCGGCCGCCACGCTTCCGGTTCGGGCGGAATCCCTCCGTCCGTGCTCGATCGTCGCGAAAACAGACCAACTCCGCTCTTCTCGGCGCCGCGCGGCCGGGCGGCGGGCAGTCTCGGCCACACTCCCCGGCGCCCCTTGCGCCGACGGGGAGGAACCGTGGTGAACTGGCAGGGCCGCAACCGATCAGGTGCGTGAGCGCCACTGCCGGTCCGGGCCAGGGTCGAACAGCACCGCCGCTTCGAGAGCGCACCGCCGGGTGCGCGGCAGGCGGGTGCGCCCCCGGGAGACACCGGCCGGTGTCCGCCCGTACCGGCCTCCCCCCGCCTCCCCCCGCCTCGCATCCCGAATGGAGCGATCGTGCAGCACGGTCCCGACATGCCCGAAACCCCCTACGAGGAAGTGGCCGTCACCGGCGGAGCCGGTTTCGTCGGCCGACACCTCGTCACGGCCCTCAGCCTGCTGTCCCGGAAGGTCACCGTCGTCGACCACGCCCCCCTCCCCGCCGAACTCGCGGCCCTGCCCGGCGTCTCCCACGTCCGCGCCGACCTGCGCGACTACGGCGAGACCTTATTGGCCCTGCAGGGCGCCGACGCCGTGTTCCACCTGGCCGGCAACGCCAGCGGCACCGAGTCGGTCGCCGACCCCCGCCGCGACTTCCACCTCAACGCCCTGGCGACCTGCAACGTCGGCAACGCCTGCCTGGAACTGGGCGCGCGCCGCCTCGTCTACCTCTCCTCCGCCATCGTCTACGGCACCCCGCTGCACAGCCCGATCCGCGAGGACCATCCCACGCAGCCCTTCCTGCCCTACGGCGCCTCGAAGCTCTCCGGCGAGCTGACCCTGCGCAGCCTGTACGCGACGGCCGGGCTGCCCGTCGTCATCGGACGGTCCTTCGTCGTCTACGGTCCCGGAGAGGACCCGCGCCGGGCGGGCGGGGAGGTCTCGCAGTTCCTGCGCTGGCACCTCAACGAGCAGCCCATCCCGGTGGTCGGGGACGTCGACCGCAAGCGCCGCGACTTCATCCACGTCGAGGACCTGTGCCGGGCCCTGATCGTCCTGGCCGGCCGGGGCGCCGACGGCGAGACCTACAACCTGGGCACCGGCACCGCCGTCTCGATGCGCGAGCTGGCCGACGCGGTGGGGGCGGCGACCGGCCGCCCCGCGCTGCTGGACGCCGACACCTCCAGCCTCGCGGACAGCTTCACGCTCCTGGCCGACGTCACCCGTCTGACCGGGCTGGGCTTCGCTCCGCGGGTCACCCTCGCCGCGGGCCTCTCCGGCCTGGCCGCCCTGCTCGGCCCCTTCCCCGAGACGCCCTCCGCCAGGGCGGTGTTCCGCCGCGAGACCCCGGCCCGCCGCCGGCCGGCGCTGACCGCGGCCGGCGCGGCCGGTGAGGAGGCCGGGGCGTGCTAGCCGTCGACGGGGGCTCCCCCCTCCTCTCCGCGCACGAGTCGGCCCCCTGGCCGCACATCGTCGACGCCGACCGCAAGGCCGTGCTCGACGCGCTGGACCAGGCGACCCCCTGGCACTGGCCGATGCGCACGGTGAACGACCTGGAAGCCGCCTGGGCCGAGTTCACCGGCATGCCCCACGTCCTCGCCGCCAACTCCGGCACGGCGGCCCTGCACATGGCGATCGCCGCCGCGGGCGTGGAGCCGGGCGACGAGGTGCTCGTCCCGGCCGACACCTTCCTGGCCTCGGCCTCCTGCGTGCTCCAGGCCAACGCCATCCCGGTGTTCGTCGACACCGACCTCGCGACGTTCAACCTCGACCCGGCCCGGATCGAGGAGCGGATCACCGACCGCACCCGTGCGGTCGTCGCCGTGGACCTCAACGGCCTGCCCGCCGACTACGAGGCCCTGCGGGCGATCACCGACCGGCACGGGCTGGTCCTCATCGAGGACGCCTCCCAGGCCCACGGCGCCGAGTACCGGGGCCGCCCGGTCGGTTCCCTCGGCACGATGAGCGGCGCCAGCCTCAACGGGTCCAAGACCCTCTCCGCACTCGGTGAGGGCGGCCTGTTCGCGACCCGCGACGAGCAGCAGCACCGGCTGGCCCGGCGGGTGCTGATGTTCGGTGAGGAGCTCCCCGGCCAGAGCCGCGACTACAACGCCCGCATCATGGGCTGGAACTACCGCATCGACGTCCTCGCCGCCGCGTTCGCCCGCTCCCAGCTCACCCGGCTGCCGCGGATGTCCCTCGTCCGGCAGGCCAACGGCGCCGCCCTCACGCAGGCCCTCGCCGGGGTGCCCGGCATCCGCCCGCCCGTCGTGCCCGAGGACCGCACGCACGTCTACTTCTTCTACCCGCTGCTCGTCATGCCCGAGGACATCGGACTCGACGGCCTCCCCGTCGCCGCCTTCCGCGACGCGCTCGCCCGGGCGGTCAACGCCGAAGGCCTGCACATCATGCGCTGGCAGCCGCAGCCCGTCCCCGGGCAGACCCTCTTCCGGGAACTGCGCGGATACGGCCGGGGGTGCCCCTGGAGCTGCGGGCACGCGACCCCCGGACACCGCTACGATCCCGCGCAGTACCCCGTGAGCGAGGAGGT
Source organism: Streptomyces sp. NPDC093801 (assembly GCF_040701585.1). Lineage (NCBI taxonomy): Bacteria > Bacillati > Actinomycetota > Actinomycetes > Kitasatosporales > Streptomycetaceae > Streptomyces > Streptomyces sp. NPDC093801. Next base: position 6,414 of record NZ_JBFBDP010000002.1, read on the forward strand.
CTGCCTGCGCCGCCTGGTGCTGGGCCAGAGCTTCAGCTCGTTCGGCCCTCCCAACGACGTACGGACGATGCACCGCTACGCAGAGGTCCTGTACAAGGTCCTCGTCGAGGAACGGGAGGCGCTGATCGCCCTGACCCGGCGGACGGCCGACGCGGCGCGGTAGGCGGACGGCCGCTCCTCCCGCGCCGGAGCGCGGGGGGGACCGGCCGCGCACGGACCGGCACGAACGACGAAGGGACGAGGTACATGCGCAACGAGCCCGGGACCGCGGCCGGACGCACCACGGCCTCCGCCCGCGGCCGGAGCCCGAGCCCGCGCGCGATGCGGGCGGCCGTCTGCGCGGTCTTCTTCGTCACGGGCGCCGCCTTCGCCACCTGGGCGGCCCGGGTCCCCGCCGTCCAGGACCGGCTGGACCTGTCCGCCGGGGAGCTGGCCGTGGCCCTCGTCGGCCTGAGCGGCGGCGCCTTCCTCGGACTTCCGCTGGTCGGCGGCCTGGTCGCCCGGTTCGGCAGCCGCACGGTCCTGTGCGCCGGCATGGCCGCCTACCTGGGCGCCCTCGCGAGCCTGCCCCACGTCCCCGGCCTCGCGGCGCTGACGGCCGCCCTGGCCGTGTTCGCGTGCGGCAACACGGCCGTCGACGTCGCGATGAACACCCAGGGCGTCCTCGTCGAACGGGCCTGCGGCCGCCCCGTCCTCGGCGGCTTCCACGCCATGTTCAGCCTCGGCGGGATCGCCGGCGCCACGGCGGGGGGCCTCGCGGCCGCCGCCGGGATCGGCATCCGGGCGCACTTCACGGTGGCGGCCCTGCTCCTGCTGGTGGTGGCGGGGGCGGCGGCCACGGCCCTGGCCCCCGATCCGCCGCCGGCCGGGGGCCCGTCCCGGAGGGACCCGCTGCTGGCCCTGCCCGGGCCGGGCCTGTGGGTGCCGGGCCTCGTGGCGTTCTGCGCGCTGATGGGGGAGGGGGTCGTCAACGACTGGGGCGCGGTGTACCTGAAGGAGGAGACCGGCGCCTCGGCGGGCGCGGCGGGCCTGGGGTACGCCGTCTTCTCCGCGGGCATGGTCGTCGGACGCCTCACCGCCGACCGGCTGCGGGCCCGCCTCGGGACGGTCGCCTTCACGCTCCTGTGCGCCGCGGTGGCGGGCGCCGGGGCCCTCGTCCCGATCCTCGCCGCGACGACGGCGGCGGGCTTCGTCGGCTACGCCCTGCTGGGCCTGGGGATGGCCGCGGTCATCCCCCTCGTCTTCGCCCACGCGGCCGCGCTGCGGCCGGAGCGCACCGGGTCCTCCATCGCCGCCGTCTCGGCGGTGGGCTACGTCGGCTTCCTCGCGGGACCGCCGGTCATCGGCGTCCTCGCGGAGGCGACGGACCTGCGGTGGGCGATGCTGGTGCTGCCGGCGCTGATGGCGGCGATGGCGGCGCTGGCCCCTGGCCTGCGCCGCCCCTGATCCGCTCCGCCGGCTACTCGACCTCGGCCCAGTCGAGGGTGCGCTCCACGGCCTTCTTCCAGCCCGCGTACCCCTCGGCCCGCTGCTCCTCGGACCACTGGGGCTCCCAGCGCTTGGACTCCTGCCAGTGGGTGCGCAGTTCGTCCGTGTCCCGCCAGAAGCCCGTCGCCAGGCCCGCGGCGTAGGCGGCGCCGAGCGCGGTCGTCTCGGCGACGACCGGACGGCTGACCGGCACACCGAGGACGTCGGCCTGGATCTGCATGCAGAGGTCGTTGGCCGTCACGCCGCCGTCGACCTTGAGCACGTCCAGGTGGACGCCCGAGTCCTGCTCCATGGCCTCCACCACGTCGCGGCTCTGGTAGCAGATGGCTTCCAGGGTGGCCCGGGCCAGGTGGCCGTTGTCGTGGTAGCGGGCGAGGCCGACGATCGCGCCGCGGGCGTCGGAGCGCCAGTACGGGGCGAACAGGCCGGAGAAGGCGGGCACGAAGTAGATGCCGCCGCTGTCCTCGACGGTCGAGGCCAGGCGCTCGGTCTCCGCGGCATCGCTGATGATCTTCAGCTGGTCGCGCAGCCACTGGACCGCGGACCCGGTCACGGCGATGGAGCCCTCCAGGGCGTAGACCGCCGGCTGCCCCGCGAACTGGTAGGCCACGGTGGTCAGCAGGCCGTGCTGGGACCGGACGAGTTCGGTGCCGGTGTTGAGCACCAGGAAGTTGCCGGTGCCGTAGGTGTTCTTGGCCTCGCCCGGGGCGTAGCAGACCTGGCCGACGGTGGCCGCCTGCTGGTCGCCGAGCACCCCGGTGATGGGGATGGCGGCCCGCAGCGGCCGGGAGGTGCGGGCCTGTCCGTACGCCTCGGGATCGGAGGAGGGGTTGATGGTCGGCAGCATCGACCGCGGCACGCCGAAGAAGCCCAGCAGCTCGTCGTCCCAGTCGAGGGTCTCCAGGTCCATGAGCATGGTGCGGCTGGCGTTGGTGACGTCGGTGGCGTGGATGCCGCCGTCGGGGCCGCCGGTGAGGTTCCACAGCACCCAGCAGTCGGTGTTGCCGAAGAGGGCGTGCCCCTGTTCGGCGGCCTCGCGGACCCCGTCGACGTTCTCCAGGATCCACTGGATCTTGCCGCCGGAGAAGTAGGTCGCCGGCGGCAGCCCCGCCTTGCGCCGGATCACGTCGCCCCGGCCCGAGCGGTCCAGCGCCGCCGCGATGGAGTCGGTGCGGGTGTCCTGCCAGACGATGGCGTTGTAGTAGGGGCGGCCGGTGCGCGGGTCCCAGACGACGGTCGTCTCCCGCTGGTTGGTGATGCCGATGGCCGCCAGGTCGGTCGCGGAAAGGTTTCCGTGCCGCAGGGCGTTCTGGATCACGGAGTTGGTGCGCTCCCAGATCTCGACCGGGTCGTGCTCGACCCACCCCGAGCGGGGCAGGATCTGCGAGTGCTCCAGCTGGTGTCTGGCCACCTCGCTGCCCGCATGGTCGAAGATCATGAAACGGGTGCTGGTGGTGCCCTGGTCCACTGCGCCGACGAAGTCAGCCATGGGTTGCCGCCTCTCTTGGTCCCGAACTGCGGGTCGGCTCAGCTCTCGTCCGGTACCGGCACCCGTCCCGCGGGTTCCGGTTCGGCGGTCGGCAGGTACCGGCCGATGAGGAACTTGTACAGGGCCGCGCCCAGCAGGCCGCCGATCAGCGGGCCGACGATCGGCACCCAGAAGTAGAAGTTCCCGTACTGGTCGCGCCACGCCCCTCCGTAGCCGGTGAGGAAGCTGGCCAGCCTGGGGCCGAGGTCGCGCGCCGGGTTGATGGCGTAGCCCGCGTTGGTGCCCCAGGCCATGCCGATCGCGACCACGATGAGGCCGACGATGAACGGGGCGAGGTTGGCGCCCGGGGGCGTGTTGAGGAGGTCCGTGACCGCGAGGATCAGCAGGAGCAGGATCGCCGTGCCGATGATCTGGTCGCGCAGCGCCCCCCATTCGGTGACCGGAAGGTTCGTGTTGCCGTTGGCCGGCAGCGTCGAGAAGACGCCCTGCGTCTTGATGGTGTGGGTGGGGTCCGCCTTCGCCAGTGCCTCGCTGTAGTTCCAGCGCACGATGAGGGCGGCCACGAACGCACCGGCGATCTGGGCCACCACGTAGGGGCCCACGCGCTTCCACGGGAATCCCTTGAACGCCGCCAGCGCGACGGTCACCGCGGGATTGAGGTGGGCGCCGCTCAGCCGGGCGGCGACGTAGACGCCGAGGGTGACGCCGAGGCCCCAGGCCCACGCGATGCTGTCGTGGTTGCCCAGGCCGCCCGGCGGATTGGTGAGGGCGCCGCCGGCGACCACCTGGGCCACCACGCCACAGCCGAAGAGGATGAGGATCATCGTTCCGGCGAACTCCGCAGAGAGCTCGCCGACCAGTCCCGATCTTTTGAGCCGCGCCGCCATGGGTGCCCGCTTCCCGCCGGCCAGAGACCGGCCGTCGACTGCCCCGAGTCCTCTAGCGACATCGTAAGTCCGGCGGGGGCATCGGGCGCGGGCACCGGCACGGCGCCCCGGGGAACGCCACGGCTCCCTACCGGCGGCCCCCTCCGGGGGCGTGGCCGCGCAGGGCGGCGAGTGCCGCGTCGAGGTCGGCGGTGCGGGGCCGGTTGCGCGGAAGACGGGCGAGGAGGGCGGCCATGCCGCAGGTGCCGGTGAGGGCGGAGACGGCGAGGCCGCCGGCCACCCCGGCGGCGAGGAGCAGCAGGAGGGGGTGGACGAGCAGGCCGAGTGCGAGGCCGAGCAGGACGAGGGCGCCGGCGGTGAAGCGGACCTGGCGCTCCATGCTCCAGCCGGGACGGCCGGCGGGGGCCTCGGGGCGGTGCAGCGCGTGTCCGGCGGAGGCCCATGCGGCCGTGCCGCCGACGAGGGTCGCGGCGGGCACGCCGTGCTCGGCCAGCCGGGCGCAGGCCTTCGCGGACCGGACGCCGGAGGCGCACACGACGAGGACGCCGCCGCGTTCCGCGGCGCGCCGTACGTCCGGGACGGCCCGCCCGAGCCGGTCCAGGGGGACGTTGAGCGCGCCGGGGAGGTGGCCGGAGGCGTACTCGGCGGGGGTGCGCACGTCGATGACGGTGAGTCCGGCGAGGCGCGCCCGGGCCCGGTCGACGTCCAGGGCGGCGGGGGTGGGGGCGGGGGTGGGGGCGTTCATGGCAGAGGTGGTCCTTCGTGGTCGACGTCGCCCCGAACCGGGACGTACAGTACCCCTGGGGGTATCTCGGAGGAGTGATGGTGGAACTGGAGCTTGAGGGCACCGAGCTGAAGGCCGTGCTGAACCGGCTGCGGCGTGCGCAGGGTCAGATCGCCGGCGTGATCCGGATGATCGAGGAGGGGCGCGACTGCGAGGACGTCGTGACGCAGCTCGCCGCGGCCTCCCGGGCGCTCGACCGGGCCGGTTTCGCGATCATCGCGACGGGCCTGCAGCAGTGCGTGGCCGACGCCCGCGACGGCCGGGTGGACGGGGAGGACCCGCAGGCGATGCGGGCCCGGCTGGAGAAGCTGTTCCTGTCGCTCGCCTGACCCCCGGCAGCGGTCCGTTCACAGCGCCGCGTCCAGCAGCATGAACGCGGCCACGCCCAGCAGCACCAGGGCGAAGGCCCGTTGGAGGGCGGGGCCGGCGATCCGGGCGGCGAGCCGCTTCCCGTCCAGGGCCCCGAGGACCGCGGTCCCCGCGAAGGGCGCGACGACGGCCCAGTCCAGGCCCTGCGCCGCCCCCGACCGGGTCGCCAGCGCGGCCAGGGAGTTGACGGTGATGACCAGGAGGCTGGTGGCCACCGCGTGGCGCATCCGCATGCCCAGGACGCCCACCAGCGCGGGCACGGCGAGGAAGCCGCCGCCCACACCGAGGACGCCGGTGACCGCGCCGAGTCCGGCCCCGGCGGCCGCTGCCCGGCCCGGCCGGACCGGGGCGGCGCCGCCGGCCGCCGGGGCGGTCCGCAGCATCCGGACCGCCGCGCCCGCCGCCACCAGGGCGAACGCCCCCGTCAGCAGGGCGCCGGGGATCCGGGCGGCCAGCGCGCCGCCCAGCATCGCGGGACCGAGCCCGGCGGCCGCGAACAGCAGCCCCGTACGCCACCGCACCTGCCCGTCGCGGGCGTGCGCGGCCAGGGCGACGGCCGAGGTGGCGGCGACGACGGCCAGTGCGGCGGTGGTGGCCGCGACCGGAGTGAGGCCGAGCAGGTAGATCAGGGCGGGGACGGCCAGGACGCTGCCGCCGCCCCCGAGCGCCCCCAGGGCCAGGCCGATCACCGCGCCGGCGGCCAGGGCGAGTACGAGCCCGGTCATATCGCGCCGCCGTCCCCGCGGCTGCGGTTCCCGCCGGGGCCGTCCGGTGGTCGTCCGAGGATGTTCATGTCCGTCTTCCGTTCGTGGTGCGCAGGGGGGGTGCGGACGGGCGCCCGCACCCGGGCCGCAGGGCGGTCAGGACCGCCGTACGACCAGTCCGGCCCGCTCGGCCGCCTCGAAGGAGTCGTCCACCGCGACGACCTCGCGGCCGGCGGCGTCCAGCAGGGAGGCGGCGATCGCCGCGCGCATGCCGCCCGCGCAGTGCACCCACACCTCGCCCTCCGGCAGCCGGCCGAGGCGCCGGGGCAGGGTGTGGAGCGGGATGTGGAACGAGCCCTCGATGTGCCCCTCCCGGCGCTCCGAGTCCCGGCGTACGTCGAGGACGACGAAGCCCGGCGCAGCGCGCCGCCGGTCGGCGAGCTCGGCGAAGGTCGCCCGCGGGAACGAGGCCGGCGCCTCGCCCGGGCGCAGCCAGTCCGCGGGTGCGCCGGTGGCCGCGGCGGCGGGGCGGTCGATGCCGACCCGGACGAGCTCGCGCTGCGCGGCGGCCAGCTGTGCGGCCGACCCGGCGAGCAGGGTGACCGGCTTGCCCCACGGGATCAGCCAGGCCAGGTACGTGGCGAGCTGCCCCTCGGCCTCGAAGTTCAGCGAGCCGGCGACGTGCCCTTCCGCGAAGGCGACGCGGTGGCGCAGGTCCACCACCCACTCGCCCGCCGCCAGACGCGCCGCGATCTCGTCTGCGTCGGCCACCGCGGGCGGGGTCAGGTCGACCGGGGCGGGCCCGGCGGCGTTGACCGGCCCCATGTGGGCGTAGTACGCGGGGATGTCGTCCAGCCCCGCCAGGAGGTCGGCGACGAAGCTCTCCACGTCGCGGGTGAACGCTCCGTTGGAAGCCTTCTCCCTGCCGATGGTCGTGGTGTCGCCGCCCTCCGCCTGCGAGGACGAGCAGAAACTGCCGAAGCCGTGCGTGGGCAGCACCGGGGTCTCCTCGGGCAGTTCGGCGGCCAGCCGGTGCGCGGACGCGTACTGCGCCCGGGCCAGTCCCCGGGTCAGGCGCGGCTCGACGAGGTCGGGCCGCCCCACGGAACCGATCAGCAGGGAGCCGCCGGTGAACACCGCGACGGACGCGCCGGCCTCCTCCAGCACGTACGAGGTGTGGTGCGGGGTGTGGCCGGGGGTGGCCAGCGCGCGCAGGGTCAGCCCCGCACCCGTGTCGACCTCGACGCGGTCCCCGTCGTGCACCGGGACGTGCGGGTGCGCGATCCGGGCCGCGGCCGGCACCAGGTAGGCGGCGCCGGTGAGCCGGGCGAGCTCCGGGCCGCCGCTCACGTAGTCGTTGTGCACGTGGGTCTCCACGACGTGCGAGATGCGCACCCCGCGCCGGGCCGCCGCAGCGATCAGCCGGTCCACGTCGCGCGGCGGGTCCACGGCGACCGCCGTCGCCTCCCCGCCGGCCAGATAGCTCCGGTTGCCGAGCCCGGACACCTCGATCGTGTCGACGAAGAACACGGCCTGCTCCCTTCCTGTGACTGCGGCGCACTGTGCGCGCCCTGCGAAAAATTACCCCCCGGGGTATGTCTTCGACGGTAGCACAGATACCCCCAGGGGTATTTTCGGGCCAGGGTCGCCCCCTTCCGGGCGGGGTGTGCGGGGCCCGCATCCGGCTCCGCGGGCATACGATCGGCGGCACCGGTCGGGCACATGAGGAGCGGCGATGAGGGCGGACGGCGAGGACCCGCAGGGTGCGGCGCGGGAGATCCGGGCCGCCCTGTCGGCCGCGGCGGACCCGGACCGCGCCGCACGGCAGCGCGCCTACCTGCGCAGCGACCTCCACCACCTGGGCGTCGCCGTGCCCGACATGCGGCGCGCGGTCACCCGTACCCGCCGGGGGCTCGGAGCGCGGCCGGCCCCCTGCGTCCTCGCGCTGGCCGCGGAGCTGTGGTCCGTCCCCGACGGCGCGGGCCGCACCGTGTACGAGTACCGCTGGGCGGCCGTCGAACTGCTGGTGCAGTACGCGCGGGCCCTGGACGCCGCGCACCTCCCGGCCGTCGAGGCCCTGCTGCGCGAGTGCCGCACCTGGGCCCTCGTCGACCCGCTGGCCGTGCACTGCGCCGGCGCCGTCGCCCTGCGCGACCCGGCCGCGGGGGAGGCCCTGGACCGCTGGGCCGCGGACCCCGACTTCTGGCTCCGCCGCACGGCGCTCCTGGCCCTGCTGCCCGCGATCCGCGCCGGCCGCCCCGACACCGCCCGCCTCACGCGCTACGCGGACGCCCTCGTCGACGAGCGGGAGTTCTTCATCCGCAAGGCCCTGGGCTGGGTGCTGCGCGAACTGTCCACCCGTGACCCCGGGTTCGTCCTGGACTGGCTGGGGCGGCACGGAACCCGCGTCGCCCCGCTCACCCGCAAGGAGGCCCTGCGCCGCCTCCCGGCCCCGGCGCAGGACCGGACGGCCCCGCCGGCCCGGGCGGATCCGCCTGCCTAGGCCGAGCGCAGCCGGGTGGCCGCGGCCTCGGCCTCCCGCACCACCCGGGCCGTGTCGACGTCGACCAGCCGGCCGCCGAACTTCAGGGCCCGCCCCTCCACGAACACGGCGTCGACGTTCTCGGGGCGCCCGTTGAAGACGAGCTGGCCGGTCCAGTCGAAGCGCGGGGCGAAGTTCAGGGCGGCCGGGTCGATGACCAGCAGGTCCGCCCGCTTGCCCGGGGTCAGGGAGCCCACCCGGTCCGCCAGGCAGATGACCTCGGCGCCGCCCAGGGTGGCCATCCGCAGGACGTCGTGCACCTGCGGGAAGACCCCGGACTCGGTCGTGCGCACGCGCTGCAGTCCGATGGCGGCCTTCATCAGGGCGTGGAAGTCCGAGGTGTCGTTCGTCCCGCCGTCCAGGCCGAGCCCCACCTTGACGCCGCAGCGCCCGAGTTCGGACAGCCGCATGATGCCGGAGGCCAGCCGCATGTTGCTGAGCGGGCAGTGGGCCAGCCGCACGTCGTGCGCGGCGACGGCGGCGATCTCCGCGTCCGTGAGGTGGACCGCGTGGTTCATCAGGAGCCGGGGGCCCAGGGCGCCGATGTCGGCGAGGACGCCGACGGGATCGTCGGCGCGCTGCTCGGGGCGTTCCAGGACGTGGGAGTTGAGCATGACCCCCAGCTCCTGCGCGGTCTCCCAGTGGGCGCGGTTGTCCGACTCGGCCGCCCGGGCCGCGTGGGTGGCGATCTGGAAGGAGCCCAGCGGCACCGGGTCGACGAGCTCCCGTTTGACCTTGGCGGCCAGCACCCCGTCGGGCGCCGGCGGGTACATGGCGTACGCGAACCGCAGCCCCGTGCCGGCCAGCGCCCGTACGTAGCTCTCGATCAGGTCGTACGAGAAGATGTCCACCCAGTCCACCAGCGTGGTCACGCCCGACTGCAGGGCGTCGAGCGCGGCGAGCCGGACGAAGCTGTGGAGGGCCCCGGGGGTCAGCCGGCCGCGCTGGGGGTCGGTGCACGCCCGGAACCAGCCGAACAGGTCCCGGTCGGTGCAGCCGCCGCGGATCATCGCCTGCCAGAGGTGGTTGTGGGTGTCGACGAACCCCGGCATGACCAGCTTGCCCGAGGCCTCCACCACCCGGGTGCCGGGCGGCGTCGGCAGCGCCGTGCCCACGGCGGCGACGGCGCCGCCGCGCATCAGCACGTCGGCGTGCTCCAGGGCGCCGAGCGGGCCGCTGCCGACGGCGGGGTCCATGGTGAGTACCAGGGAGGCCCCGCGGAGCAGGACCGCGCGGGCGTCCCGGGCGGGCGGGGCGGGCGGGGCGGTGGGCCGGTCGCGCAGCTCGGGGCGGGGGGCGGCGGCCAGGGCGAGCGGTGCGGCGGCGGCCAGGCCGAGGCCGGCGAGGAGACCGCGACGGGTGGGGGCCGGCGGCGGAGTGGGGACCGACTGCATGGCGTGTTACCTCCCGGGGCTCAGAACGGAAGGCCGCCCGGGCGGGACGCACTGACGGAGCGCCGGACCGGGCGGGAGATCACACGCAGCATGCCCATCGGACGGCCATTCGATAGACGTGAGTGGAAAACTTTTTCCGAATCGGGCCCGTGCCGCGCCACCGGGCGCCCCCCTGTCCCGTGCGGCCGGGTGCGGCGGCGCGGGGGGAGGAGTGGGTGGAGACCGCCCGCCCGCGGAAAACGGGTTGGGCGGGAGCCGGTCCCCGCGTAGTGTGCCGAGCCTCCACCGAAATCGAGAATCGAGAGACATTGCCGAGAACCGCCAAGGGCATCGAGGTCGAAGGCACCGTGGTCGAGTGCCTGCGCAACGCGACCTTCACCGTGCAGCTCCAGAACGGGCACCAAGCGCTCGCGCACATCAGCGGGAAGATCCGCAAGAACTACATCAAGATCCTTCCCGAGGACCGGGTGCTCGTGGAACTGAGCCCCTACGACCTGACGCGCGGCCGGATCGTCTACCGCTACCGCACCTGAGCGGCGGGGCCGTGCCGGCCCGCACGGGACCGCCGGACCGGCGCCGTCCACCGCGGAACGGCCGCCTCCCCGGTGGGGGAGGCGGCCCTCCTCAGGGCGTGCGCGGGTCCGGCCCGCCCGGCCGCCTCAGCGGCTCTGCTCGGCCGGAACCGCGAGGCCCGGCACGGTCCGGCCCACCGGCGGTCCCGTCCGGCGGGGCCTCGACGCGGGGTCCGGCAGACGGGCCAGCCTGGTGCTGATCATCGACGCCGCGCGGCCGACGGCGTCGCACAGCGGGGGGATCAGCTTCGCGTCCAGGGCGGTCGCCGCCACGGCGGCCACCACCTGCCCGGACGCCGAGAAGACCGGAGCCGCCACGCACGACAGCGCATCCACGCACTGCTGGTAGTCGAACGCGAGCCCCCGCTCACGGATCCCGGCCACCTCCCGCACCCAGGCGGCCTCCGTCCACCCCGCCGGCCGCTCCGCTCCCGGGGCCGACGCCGCCAGGATCAGTTCGGCCGCACTGCCGGGCGGCAGCACGACCCCGGAGCGCAGCGGGAAGACCTCGTCCACCTCGCCCCGCATGCCCCCGACGACGGCGATCTGCCCCGCTTCGGGCACCGACAGGCTCAGGCTCACCCCGCCTCCGCCGACCGCCGCGAGCTCCCGCAGCGGCTGGGCCGAGGCGGCCCGCAGCGCCCGCGCCGGATGCCAGGCCTGCCCCAGCCGGAACGTCCGCGGGCCCAGCCGGTAACGGCCCTCGTGGCTCTGCACCGCGCCCAGGGCGACCAGCTGCCCGAGCAGCCGGTGGGCGGTGGCCTTGGGCAGCGCGGCATCGGTCGCCAGCCGCGTCAACCCGACCTCGTCGTCGTGTGCCAGTACCTCCATCAAGGCGAACGCGCCTTCCAGCACGCCGCGTCCCTCTGCGCCGGATCGCGCCATGAGGGTCCCCCTCTCATGCAGGGGTCCATCGAGCGGACGAACCCCACAATTCCCCGTTCGGACCAGGTCAGTTGGGGTGTCGGTATGGTTCCCGTCACCCTCCGGTCCGCTGAATGGACCCGATCATTGCTCGCCCTGCGCAATCGCGCCACTGTGTTCTCCGTCAAGCGACGGAACGTTGCGGCTCCACCGGGAGTCCAGCGGCCGTCGGCCCACAGCACACCTGAGGAGGCTCACATGAGCGCCATCAAGACGAGCGCCAAGCAGTTCAAGTACGTCATGGGTGCCATGACGTCGGTCTTCTTCTCCTACTGCTCCGTCAGCTGACGTAGAGCCGCAAAGAGGGGGTGGGGGCGGATTCCGCCCCCACCCCCTCGCTACGCCTAAGGGAGGCATGAGTGCTGGAGACCGGTGTCCGGCAGGTACGGGTGGCGCTGTCCATGGTGTTCGGCCGACGGCTGAGCGCACGGACCGTGGAGCGGCTGGTCGCCGACGCCCTTGCCACGCTTGAGGAGTTCGGCTCGCTGGGCGACGACGTCGACGAACTGGCCGACGGGCCGTTCACCGACCCGGACGAGCGCCGGGAATTGCAGAACCGCGCGCTCCAGCGGACCGTGCGCAAACTCGCCAAGCGCTCGCCCTTCTACCGCGAGCGGCTCGCCGGAGTGGACCTCGCGGGGCTGACCACCGAGACGCTCACCCGCATCCCGGTCACGCGCAAGGCCGACCTGATCGAACGTCCCGCCGACTTCCTGTGCAGCCCCCCGTACCTGGCGACGCAGACGACCGGCACCACCGGCCGTCCCGTTCAGATCTGGCTCTCCCGCTACGAGATGGAACTCTGGCCTGCGCTGATCGCGCTGTCCCTCGTCCTGCGCGGCGAACTCGGCCCCGGCGACCGGATGCAGATCAACCTCAGCTCCAGGGCGACGGCCGCCGTACAGGAGGACGTCGCGGTGTGCCGGCTCGCCAACGCGTCGTGCCATGTCGTGGGGCAGATCCCGCCGGACGAGTCCATCGAGCACCTCCTCGGCCGGAACGGCACCCAGCCCACCATACTCACCGGCGCCCCCAGCTACTTGGGCCAGCTGGTGACCGCCGCACGCCAAAGCGGCTACGGACCCGACGACTTCGGGCTGCGGGCGATCTACGGCGGCGGGGAGATGCTGTCGCGGAACCTGATGGACGCCTTGCGCGAGACGTTCGGGGCCAAGGTCGTCGGCGACGCCTTCGGCATGACCGAGCTGCTGCCCGTCGGCGGCCGTACCTGTAGCCGGCGCCATCTGCACATCGATCCCAACATGGGGTACACGGAGGTGCTCGACCTGGAGACGGGTGAGCCCGCCGCACCAGGCAGGCTCGGCGAGCTGACGGTCACGCCGTACTACCCCTACCGGGAGTGCATGCCCGTCCTGCGGTACAACACCGGTGACGTGGTCCGCGCCCTGGAGGAAGAGCCGGACTGCGAACTGGCGATGGTGCCCGCGGTCTCCTACATCCTCGGCAAGGCGGGCCAACTGCACCGCACCAGCGACGGCGTCGTCACCCCGCGCGAGATCGTGGAGGCGCTGGACGGCACCCCCGGGCTGCCGTTCCCGCTGCGCCACCGGGCAGCCGTCGGGGCCGGCGGCCGACTCCACGTGGAGGTCGCAGCCAAGGAGGCCACCGCCGCCGAAGTGACCGAGCGGCTGCGGGCCCAGGACATCGAGGCGGACGTCACGGTCCTGCCGCTCGGCGACGAGGAGGCCGCGCGGCGCTTCCCCCTCCGCTGCGACCTGTTGGAGCACACTTTCACCCGGAGCCCCGCATGACGGTCTTCTTCCAGCTGGCGGTCACCATCTCCCTGGCGCTCGCGGTGTGCGCCGGAGCGGTCACCTACTTCCGTACCGTACGCGCGGCCAGGCCGCCGGTCGGCGTCTTCGACGGCCGCGACATCTTCGTGATCATGGGCTTCGTCCTGGCGCTGCCGTATGTCTACCTCGCGCTGCCCGGCGCTGTCCTCCCGGCCGTGCTCGCCCTCGTCTTCGCGGGCGGCCTGTCCGTCGGCTACCAGCCCGTCATCGGCAACGGACGGCTGCGCTGGGCGCTGATCGCCGTATTGATCGCCGGCGTGTTCGTCGCCCACCTGGCCTTCGGCGAGCTCGCCGCGCCGTACTGGATCGCCAACAGCTGCGTCGTCGGCCTGGTCGTGGTCTCCGCCACCAACCTCAACGTGCAGGGCGGGATGCGGCTGAGGAACGTCGCGTGGTTCCTCCTCGCGCTCACCCTCTACGACGCGTTCTTCGCCTGGGTCGTCCCCCTGACCGAGGAACTGTCCGAGGCCGTCCAGGGCTATCCGTTCGCCCCCGCGGCCGGACTGCGCATCGGGGAGGACCTCGGCGCCGTGGTCGGCATGGGCGACCTGCTGGCCTACGCCCTCTTCACCACCACCGCGTACAAGGCGTACGGGAAGGCGGGGCTGCGCACCGGGATCGCGCTGGTCCTGCTCTTCGGTGCGGTGGCCCCGGTGGCCACCCTGCACATCGTCGGCGCGGTCACCGGGCACGCCCCGGCGGTGATCCCCGCCCAGGTCTTCTTCGGCCCGGCCGCCTTCCTCGGCCACCTGTTCCTGCGCCGCCGCGGCCCGGAGCGCCGGATGGCCGAGATCGTGTTCCGCCGCGACCGCAGGGGAACCCCGGCACAGCGGCCTGCCCGCGCCGACCGGGCCCCGGCCGCAGGCTGAGCCGGATCCGGCCGCTGCGGGGATACGGTTTCGCGATGACACGGATACGCGCCATGGACCGGGCCGACATCGAGGCCGTCTCGACGATCCGCGTCCGGGGGTGGCAGGCGGCGTACGCCGGCCTGATCCCCCGGACCCACCTGGACGCCATGACGGTCGAGGACGATGCCCAGCGGCGCCGGGAGTGGTTCTCCCGGCCCGGCCGGACCTCGCAGGACCTCGTGGCCTCCGGCGACGGCGGCCCGGTGGGGTGGATCTGCCTGGGGCCCTGCCGGGAGGAACTGCCCGACCGGGCTGCGGCGGGCGAGGTCTACGCCCTCTACGTCACCCCGGACCTGATCGGCACGGGCATCGGCCGGAGCCTCCTGGACGAGGCCCACGCCCGGATGCGCGACGGGGGTTTCACGGACTCCGTCCTCTGGGTCCTCGACGGCAACGAACGGGCCAGGCGCTTCTACGAGCGGGCCGGCTACCGGCCCGACGGCGCGACCCGGGACGACGACTACGACGGGGCCGCCCTCACCGAACTCCGCTACCGGCGCCGGCTCTGAGCCCACGGGAGGAGGACGGGCCGACGGCCGGGGACCCGGCGCCCCGCGGCCGCCCGCGCAGGAGGTTGCTTCCTGCCGCCCGGCACCCGAGGATGGCCGGATCGTGCGTACGCGCCGCGCCCGGGGGTACGAGAACCCGGCATGGAGGGGGCCCGTACCGGGTGTCGAGGACAGGGAGAGCGGTGTGAGGACGAACGTGATGGCCAGGGTGGTTCCGGTATTGCTGATGGCAGGGCTGTTCCTGGCCCCGCTGCCCGCCGGCGCGGCGCAGGCCCCCGCGGCCCAGCGGTCCGGACCGGCCCACAGCGCGGCGGCGGCCGCGGCCCCGGCCGGAGCGGCGGCCGGATCCGTCGGCGGGGCGAACGCCCCGGCGGGGCACACCCTCGCGGCGGCCGCGTCGAAGGACGTCTCGCAGGGCGTCTCGAAGGGCGTGTCGAAGGACGGGAAGAAGAAGTCCAAGAAAAAGAAGAAGGGCTTCCTCGGGAAGCTGGGCACCGCCGCGCTGGTGGTGGGCGTGCTGTTCGTCCTGCTGGTCGTGGCCGCCGTCATCGCCCTCGTCGTCGTGATCAGCCGCCGGCGGCGGCGGGCCTGACCGCCCGCTGCCGGGTGGCGGTGATCACGTAGTAGTCGAGCAGGCCCTGCTCCCAGGCCCGCAGGAAGTTCCTCGGCCAGGTGCCCGGTTTCCACTGGGCGGACAGCCAGTGGTCCCAGCCCGGCCACACCGAGGGGCCGATCGACTCGCAGCGCACCCCCGTCAGCCCCGACCGGGCCAGGGCGTCCGTCAGTTCGGAGGGCGGGCGGGCGATGTCCAGCCCGTCCGCGAAGGTGTCCAGCAGCTCCGCCAGCCGGGGAGCGGCCCCGGGGTCCGCCGCGAAGAAGCTGGTCACGGCGGCCCGGCCGCCCGGCCGCAGGACCCGGGCGGTCTCCGCTGCGAACCGCTCCAGGTCGTCGAAGTGCTGGGCGGCCTCCACGCTGTAGACGCAGTCGAACTCGCCGTCCCCGAACGGCATCTCCTCGGCGGCCCCGCGCACCAGCCGGAGCCGCTCGGGCCCGGGCCCGTCCAGCAGGCCGGCGTTGGCCCGGCGGGCCCGGTCCAGCTGCTGGGGATGGATGTCCATGCCGGTGACCCGGGCGGGGCCGTACTCCCCGACGGCCAGGGCGCAGCCCACCCCCAGCCCGCAGCCGACCTCCAGCAACTCCCCGCCGCCGAGGGGGCCGGCGGTGTCCAGCACCCGCCGGTACAGGTCCTGCTGGCTGCGGATCCGGTCGTCGACGCTGGGCGGGCCGTCGAGGTCCTCCGGCCGCCAGTAGCCGAAGTTGATGAAGCCACCCGCGAAGACGGGGACCGCACTGAGGTCGGCGGGACCGTACGTCTCGCGTACGGCGGCCCGCATCTCGCCGGGCCGGTCGGCTTGGGTCATGTGTGCACCTCCGAGCCCAGTGTGTCCGTACGGTGACGGTCTGTCGACGGTGCCCCGGCGTGCCCGGCGTAGGCTGGAGCCCGTCCTGCCGCCCACCACGGGGAACCACCAGCACCATGCCGCACACCGGTCCGCAGTCCCTCGACCGCGCGCTGGCCCTCGTCGACGCGGTGGCCGCCGCGCCCGGCCCGGTCAGTGCCAAGGCGCTGGCCCGACGCGCGGGCTGTTCGCTGTCCACCGCCTACCACCTCCTGGGGCCGCTCACCGAGCGCGGCTACCTGGCGCGGACGGCCCAGGGGTACGCACTGGGGCCCGCGCTGCCCCGGCTGCACCGCAGCTTCCTGCACCAGCTGGCCCCGGCCCCGGGGATGGCCGACCTCCTCGCCCGGCTGCGGCGGGCGACCGGCGGCGAGGCGTACTACACGGCGTACCGGGGCGGGGTGATCACCGTCGTGGACACCACGGCCCCCGTGACGGACACCGCGAACCCGTTCGCCCCCGGCCGTGAGACCCGTGCGCACGCCACCGCCCACGGCAAGGCGCTCCTCGCCCGGCTGACCCCGCGGGCGCGGCGGCGCTACCTCGCCGAGCACGGGATGGCCCGGCTGACCCCGGCGACGATCACCAGCGCGGAGGCCCTGGAGGCGGAGCTGCTGCGGGTGCGCGCGGCGGGCTTCGCGGTGTCCGTGGGGGAGGCGGACCCGGCGTGGACCTGCGTGGGGGTCGCCCTGCCCCGGACCGGCGGGGCGCCGGGGGACGAGCCGGACGCGGTGCACGCACTGTCGGTGTCGGTGCCCGCGGAGGAGTTCCGCCGACGCCCGGAGGAGATCCGCACCGCGCTCGCGGAGGCGGCCGCGGGCCGGATCTGAGGGTGTCCGGGCGGCCGCCCCGCCGGGACCGCACCCGGATTCCGGCCCTGCCGGAATGCCGGGCGTCGGGCGTGCGCCGGCCCGCCCCGCGTGCCAGGCTGGCCGCATGATCTTCATCGCCGTCAGGTTCGACGTCCGCCCGGAGCACAGCGACAACTGGCTCACGCTCGTCGACGACTTCACCCGCGCCACCCGGTCCGAGCCGGGCAACCTCTTCTACGACTGGTCCCGCAGCGTGGACGACCCCAACAAGTACACCCTGCTGGAGGCGTTCACCGACGCCGAGGCCGGCGCCGCGCACGTCGCGTCGGACCATTTCAAGGCCGGCATGGAAACCCTCTCCCGAGCCATCGCCACCACCCCGGAGATCATCCACGTCGAGGTCCCCGGCCAGGGCTGGAGCGCCATGGCCGAACTGTCGCCCCGCGACTGACCCCCGGGCCCGGCCCCGCCCGGCCCGTTCCGGTACGGGATCGGGACGCTGTCGTCGCGTCGTGGGGATGGACCCCCTGGCCGAAAACTGGCTGAGTGGTAACTGCCCCGTCGCCACGGTCGCTTCCGTGGCGACGGCGGTCGATCCGACCGTCCAGCAGCTGACCGGAGGGGGATGTCGAGCCATGAGCGACGCCAGAGGGGGACCGGACGTGCCGCGTCCGGAGAACGACCCGTCGGTCCCGTCCCACGGGACCACCCCGGACACCGGGGGAGGGTTCACCGACCCGGCCCCGGGCCGCGACGGCATCATCGTCCAGGGCGGCCGCACGGCTTCCGGGCCGGACGGCTCCCGGGCGATCGGTCCGAAGCAGGACGACCCGCGGGCCATCGGTCCCAAGCAGGACGACCCGCGGGCCATCGGTCCCAAGCAGGACGACCCCCGGGCGGTCGGCAAGGGGATCATCGTCCAGGGAGGGCGTACCGGACACCCGGACACGAAGGCGCGTCAGAAGCGGGCCAAGAAGAAGCCGAAGACGATGGCGCTGGTCATCGGCGGTGTCATGGTGCTGGCCGTGGGCGGGTTCCTCGTGGGCCGGCAGCTCGGCCACGACCCGGCCACCCCCACCCCGCAGGCGGCCGCCACCCCCACCGCCGCCGCCTCGGCCGGCACCTCCGGCGGCGCCCCTTCGGCCTCCTCCGACGGCGGCGCCCCGGCAGCCGGCGCCGGCCCGAGCACCCCGGCCGCGCGCGAGCCCGCCTCGCCGACGCCCACCGCCTCCACCCCGCCCACCCGGAGCGGCGCCGCCCCCTCACCCGGCCGGACGACCCGGCCGGCGCCGCCGGAGCAGTCGAGCGCGCCCCCTCCGGCCGCCGGCCCCGTGCTGTCGCTGAGTCCGTCCGGCGTGCGGGAGTTCTGCGCGAACGGCGAATGGCCGGCCACCCTGCTGGTCCGCAACAGCGGTGGCGGGAAGCTGACCTGGTCGCTCGGGCAGTTGCCGGCCGGGGTCACCGCCAGTCCCTCCGGAGGCTCCCTCGCCGCCGACGCCTCACAGGTGATCACGCTCGGCGGCCGGGCCGAACAGCAGCCCCCGAACAACCGGTTCACGATCGCCGTCTCCGGCAACGGCGGCAGCGGCCGGGTGACCGTCACCTGCGCCTGACGGCGACCCGGCGCCCGTACCCCCTCGGGGCGTGGGTGACAACGGTCATGATCGATTCAACCGGGCCTGCGAGTAGGGTGGTTGTCGTACGCCAGTTCGCGACGACCCGTCGCGCATCACGTCCAGGGGGACCCCGCATGAACCCGACCACCCGCAACGCCGCCGTCGTCGCGGCCGCCGTCGCCGCCCTCGCCGGAGCGGCCACCGCCGGCGCCGCCAACCCGGGCGGCGCGGACGACAAGGGCGCGATCAGCGTCGTCGCCCACATGGGGATGCTCTCCGCGCCCGTCGACCCCGCCCCCGCTCCCGCCGACGGCGAGCTGGCCGTGGTCGAGCACATCGCCATCGGCTGAACCCCGAGATGGACGACCGCGGGGCCGCGGCCCCGGCCGGACCGCCCGTGGTGGAGAGGCTGGTCGAGCTCTCCACCCGGCTGCAGGCGATGTGGGACGCCGCCCCGACGGTGGGGTTCCCGGGCTGGGGGTACCCGTTCCGGGCCCTCGGCGAGCTGCTCCCCGAGGGCGACGTCCTGCACGCGGACCGGCATCCGCAGCTGGTGCCGCTGCTGTGGTACCCCGCCCTGCGCTCCCGCGGTCCCCACGGCCGGGTGGTCGAGGTCTTCGACCACCTGCCGGGGGAGCGCGGCGCGGCCGCGCTGATGCTGCGGCGGCGGGACCTCGCGGGACTGTACAGCTGGGCGCTGGTCACCGCCTCCGTGGTCGACTGGATCCGCGGGGCCCTCGGCGGTGCGGCCCTGCTGGAGGTCGGGGCCGGCTCCGGCTACTGGGCGCGGCAGCTCTCCCTCGGCGGAGTCGACGTGCTGGCCACCGATCTGCACGGGGTGGAGGCCAACGGCTTCACGCACGGCTTCCGGTACGCCGACGTCCAGGGGCTCGGGGCGGTGGACGCCGTACGACGGCACCCGGGCCGCGCCCTGCTGATCGTCTGGCCTCCGCCCGCGGATCCCATGGCCGCGGAGGCCCTGCGCGCCTACCGCGGGGACACCTTCCTGTACGCCGGTGAGGGGCCGGGCGGGATGTGCGCCGACGCGGGCTTCTTCGCCGAGCTGGAGCGCCACTGGGTGGCCCGGGAGGTCTGCCCGCTCACCGTCCGCTGGCTCGGCCACGGAGACGCCGTCACCCTCTACCGCCGCCGCTGATCCGGCGGGACCGAAGCCTGCCCGGGTCTGGTGTGAAGCGGTGAATCACTGCTTCAATCCTTCCCATGCCCTACCGTCGCCCACCCGCCGTGCAGGCCCGTCTCGACGCCCGTCGCGACCGGGTCCTGGAAGCCGCCGTCCGCCTGCTCTCGCGGGAGGGGTACGCCGGCTGTTCCGTCGCCGCGATCGCCGCCGAGGCCGGCATCTCCACCGGGAGCGTCTACCAGTCGTTCTCCGGCAAGTCCGAGCTGGCCGCCGCCCTCTTCCGGACCCTCGTGGCACGGGAGGTGGAGGCGGTGACCGCCGCGGCGGACCGCCCCGGGAGCGCCGCGCAGCGGGTGGCCGCGGCCGTCGAGACCTTCGCCTCGCGCGCGCTCCAGGCGCCCCGGCGGGCCTTCGCCCTGCTCGCGGAGCCGGCCGACCCGGCCGTGGACACCGAACGCCTCGTCTTCCGGCGGGCGTTCCGCGACGTGTTCGCGGCGCAGGTCGCCGCCGGTGTGGCCGACGGCGAACTCCCGCCGCAGGCACCCGAGCTCACCGCCGCCGCCCTGGTCGGCGCGATCGCCGAGGCGCTCGTGGGACCGCTCGCCGACGGCGACGCGGCCCCCGGCGCGGTCATCCCGGGCCTGATCACCTTCACCCTGCGTGCCCTTGGAGGACACGATGCCGCAGACGCATGAGGTCACCAACCAGGTTCCGCCGCACCACGGTTACGACGCGGCCGCCGACCCCGCCCTGCTGGAGGCCCTCGGCCGCGAGGGAGCAGCCTGGGCCGCCCCCGAGCTCCACCGCCTCGGCGTCCTCGCCGGGTCCGAGCAGGCCGCCGAGTGGGGCCGGCTGGCCAACGAGAACGAGCCCGTCCTGCACACCCACGACCGCTACGGCCACCGCGTCGACGAGGTCGAGTTCCACCCGTACTGGCACGAGCTGATGGACACCGCCGTCTCCCACGGGCTGCACGCGGCCCCCTGGGCGCAGGACGAGCCCGGCGCGCACGTCGCCCGCGCCGCGAAGTTCATCGTCTGGAGCCAGGTCGAGGCGGGCCACACCTGCCCGGTGTCCATGACGTACGCCTCCGTACCGGCGCTGCGCGCGGCGCCCGCCCTCGCCGAGTGGCTGGAGCCGCTGCTCGCCTCCCGCACCTACGACTTCGGGCTGCGCCGGCCCGACACCAAGCGCGGGCTGATCGCCGGCATGTCGATGACGGAGAAGCAGGGCGGATCGGACGTCCGCGCCAACACCACGACCGCCGTGCCGGCCGGGGACGGCACGTACCGGCTGACCGGCCACAAGTGGTTCACCTCGGCGCCGATGTCGGACGTCTTCCTGACCCTGGCGCAGGCCCCGGGCGGGCTGTCCTGCTTCCTGCTGCCGCGGGTCCTGCCCGACGGCACCCGCAACCGGCTGCTGCTCCAGCGCCTCAAGGACAAGCTGGGCAACCGCTCCAACGCCTCCTCCGAGATCGAGTACGACGAGGCGTTCGGCTGGCTGGTGGGCGAGGAGGGGCGCGGAGTGGCGACCATCATCGAGATGGTCAACACGACCCGCCTCGACTGCGTCCTGGGCGGGGCCTCGGGCATGCGGCTCGGCCTGGTCCGGGCCGTCCACCACGCCACCCACCGGCGGGTGTTCGGCCGGAACCTGATCGACCAGCCCCTGATGCGCAACGTCCTGACCGACCTCGCCCTGGAGTCCGAGGCCGCGACGGCCGTCGCCATGCGCCTGGCGGGGGCCACCGACCGGGTCGCGCGCGGCGACTCGGACGAGGCGCTGCTGCGCCGCCTGGGCCTGGCCGTGACGAAGTACTGGGTGTGCAAGCGGGCTCCCGCGCACGCCGCCGAAGCCCTCGAATGCCTCGGCGGCAACGGCTACGTCGAGGACTCGGGCATGCCCCGGCTCTACCGGGAGGCGCCGCTGTCGTCCATCTGGGAGGGCTCGGGCAACGTGGCCGCCCTGGACGCGCTGCGGGCCATGGCCCGCCAGCCGGAGACCGTCGAGGCCTTCTTCGCCGAGGTGGGCCGGGCGGCCGGGGCCGACCGGCACCTGGACGCGGCGGTGGCCGGGCTGCACAAGCAGCTCGCCGACCCCGCCGAGGCCGAGTACCGGGCCCGGCAGCTGGCCGAGACGATGGCCCTGGCCCTCCAGGCCTCGCTCCTGGTGCGGCACGCCCCGGCGGCGGTCGCCGACGCGTTCTGCGCGTCCCGGCTGGGCGGCGGGCACG
The DNA here is from genome assembly GCF_040701585.1 of Streptomyces sp. NPDC093801. NCBI lineage: Bacteria > Bacillati > Actinomycetota > Actinomycetes > Kitasatosporales > Streptomycetaceae > Streptomyces > Streptomyces sp. NPDC093801. Next base: position 28,066 of record NZ_JBFBDP010000002.1, read on the forward strand.
GCGGCGCCTACGGGACCCTGCCGACGGGAGTGGACACCGCGGCCGTCCTCGACCGGGCCCGGACGCCCGCCGTCTGAGCCGTGCGCCGGGTCCGGCGGCGCACCCGCCGCCGGACCCCGCGCTCCACCCGCCCCGCTACGGGTGCCAGACCTCCTTGATCGTGGCGATCTTGCCCTCGCCGTCGACCGTGATGTCGTAGATGTTCCCCGAGCAGCTGTACGGGGCCTTCACGGCGGACGGGTTCGTCATGCAGTCGCCCGCGTGCATCCACAGCTCGCCGACCGGGACCGTCTTGGTGGAGCCGGAACCGGTGGCCAGCTCCGCCTTCACCTCACCGCCGGTGAAGGTGTAGTACTTCGCCTCGCCCTGGCCGTGGTAGATCCAGTCGTTGGGCGTGCAGGTCGGCTGGGCGTCCTTCGCGGACATCGAGCCCTTGGACGGCGGCGCGACGGGTTCGACCATCTTGTGGCCGGCCGGCAGCTTCGGCGGCTGCCCGCAGTCGCCGCCGGGCGCGGCGGAGCCCGCGGACGCCCCGCCGGCCGGAGCCTTGGCCGAGGGCTTCGCGGCGGCGCCGGAGCCGGCCGAACCGGCGCTCGACGAGCTGCCGCCGCCGGCGGACCCGCCCGTACCGGCCGAGCCCGAAGTGTCCTCGGGGCCGCAGGCCGCGACCGATCCGAGGGCCGCGACCAGCGCGAACGTTCCGATGATGCGTCGAGTCGACGACATGTCAATTCCCCCGATGTGGCTGAAAAATGTTGTGATCACGTCCGATCGGTGATGTGTTCTACACGAGACGAGCGCCAAGATCCAATCGCCTCCGGTTGCAACCGGGCGCCCCCGGCCGGGCGTCTGGGCCCTTGACGACGGGCAGCCCGGGCGGCGGCCCCAGGGGGACGGGGGACGGGACATGGGACGCGCGTACCGCAACGCGGTGCTGGTCACCGCGGTGGCGATGGCCCTGGGACTCTCGGCCTGCCACCCGTCCGGGGACCCGGAGCCCGGGGGGCCCGAACGGCCCGCCGGCGGAGCCGGGACCGCGCACGCCTCCCCCTCCGCCCACCCGCCGTCCGCCGGCGGACCGTCCGCCGCGACGCACCCGTCCGGCGGCCCCGCGGGGGGCACGCCGGCCACCCCCGCACCGGCCGGGCACACCGGGGCCGCCCCCGTCGTGCGCACGGGCGTCCCGTGGAACCTGGACCGGCTCGACCAGCGCACCCGTCCCCTCGACGGACGCTTCGCGGCGGGCGCCGACGGCCGCGGGGTCCACGTCTACGTGCTGGACACCGGCATGGACGTCGAGCACGCCGAGTTCGCGGGCCGCGCCACCGCCGGCGCCGACTTCGTCGGGGCACCCGACACCGGGGACTGCTCCGGCGGGGACGGACTGGGCCACGGCACGTTCGTGGCCGGGATCATCGGGGGCCGCACCTACGGCGTCGCCCCCGGGGCCCGGCTCGTGCGCGTGCAGGCCATCGGCTGCGAGGAGGGCGGCAGCAGCGGGCCGGGCACGGGTGCCCCGGCGCCGGAGGACTCGATCATCAAGGCCGTCGAGTGGGTGACGGCCCACGCCCACCGCCCGGCCGTCGTCAACATGTCCCTCAACCTCACGACCCGCTCGCCCGCCCTCGACGCCGCCGTGCAGCACCTGGTCGAGTCCGGGATCCCGGCCGTCGTCGCGGCGGGCAACTTCGACGACGACGCCTGCACGCACTCGCCGGCCGGCGCCCACGGCGCCGTCGTGGTGGCCGCTTCCACCGCCGACGACCGACACTGGCAGGACACCGAGAGCTTCGGCTCCGGACACGGGTCCTGCGTGGACCTGTACGCACCCGGAGACCGGATCACCTCCGCGGCCGCGGGCGGCTCCACCGTCACCAGCGACTCCGCCGCCACCTCCTGGGCCACCCCGCACGTCACCGGCGCCGTGGCCCTCTACCTCTCGGCGCACCCGGCCGCCACGCCGGCACAGGTCCGCACCTGGCTCACCGGCCGGGCCGACCGGGACGTCCTGACGGCCGTCCCGGCGGGCACGCCGAACCGCCTGCTCAACATCTCCGGCCTCTAGGCACTCCGCACCCCGCACCCCGCACTCCCTAGGGGAACGGATGCGGGTGGAGCGGGAGTTCCGCGTGCCGCAGCGGGGCCGGGGCGCGGCCCAGCCGGTGGGGGACCTCCAGCAGCCGGGGCAGCCCCAGCGTGCGCCGGTTGACGTGGCCGAACGTCATCGGCAGCGCCCCGGGCACCACGGCCTTCGCCGCGTACAGGCCGAGCCTCTCGCGGACACCCGCCTCGTCCTGCCCGACCACGACCACCTCCAGACCTTCCCCGGCCAGCCGCCGCACCGTCGCCTCCAGCAGCCCGGCCAGGTCCGCCACCGGCTCCGGAGCACCCGGCCAGGCCTCCCGCCAGGGCGTCGGCCGGTCGTCGCCCGCGAACAGGGGGTCCAGCCTCGGCCGGGCCTCCGGCAGCGCGTACAGGGCGGTGTGGTCGGACAGGGTGACGACGAGGTCCGGGCGCTCCAGCATCGGCCGCAGCCGGCGCGGATCGCAGGTCGCGGGTTCCGCCCGCAGCCGCTGGGCGGCGTTGAACACGTTCGTCACCGCCTCCACGGCGGCGGAGCGGATCGCCGCACGCGGGTCGTGGTGGGCCCCGGCCGCCACGAACACCTGCGGCGCCGCCGACCGCCGATCGCGGTGCCGGGCGACCGCCACGACCGCCGGGACGCCGAAGTCGTTGGTCGCGTCCAGCAGCGCGAGTTCGTAGCCCGCCAGCTCCGCCCGGTCGGCGAGGTGCAGCACCTCCGGGTCGTCCTCCGGCAGCGCGATCCGCCGCAGCGGGGTCCGCCCGTACCAGGCCATCAGGAACGCGTCGCGCTCCGCCACCTCGAACAGCCCGTACAGGGCCGCCTCCTCGGGGCTGTTGCCGAGACCGCAGCCGCTGGAGCACTCGTAGACCACCCGCGGCCGGCCCGGGGCGGGGTCCCAGTAGGCGACGTGCTCGGGCACGGCGACCGGACGCGCGCGGGTCAGCGACCAGCCGTGCACCCAGTCCAGTTCCAGGTCCGGGCCGTAGGGGACGGTCGCCGAGGCCGGATGGCCGTGGTGGGCGGGATCGGGCAGCCCCAGCCGCTCCGGGTCCAGGGCCCGCTCCGGCCCCAAATCGGCGTAGGGGGCCCGCAGTACGGTGCGGTGCCCGAGCGGGCTCATTCCGGTGAGCCGCTCGACGCCCTCGAAGAGCGCCACCCGCTCAGCGGCGTCGTGGTCGGCCGCGCGGCCGTAGCCGCCGTCGGGCAGCTCCCGCCCCTGGGTGACGTAGGTGCTGGTGAGGCAGGGCACGGAGTCCTCGGTGCGGACCACCCGGCGGACCGGGCCGAACCGCTCGTCGTACAGCTCGGCCCGCAGGCCGGCGAGGGACGTGCGGTCGTTGGCGCCGCGCAGCACCGCCGGATCCGGCAGCGGCAGCGAGGTCCGGGGCGCCCGGGCCGCCTCCGCCGAGTCCTCGGGCAGCGGCAGGCACACCGCGCAGCCGCCGACCGGCCGGAAGCGGTGGGCGGACCAGCCGGCGCGGCCGCTGTGCACGACGCGCAGGGCCGCACCGGCCCCCGGGGGCGGGGCGGGCTCCGCCGCCAGCTCGGCGGCCAGTGCCGCGACGGCGTCCACCAGGGCGGGGGAGGGGCGGCCGGCGAGCCGCAGCCCCGGACTGTGCCACGGGACACGGCCGCCGATGGTGGCGAGCCGGCGGTACTCCGTGCAGGACAGGCAGCCCACCGCGCCTGGCCGCAGCACCGGGCCGACCACCGTGAGCGCCCCGTCGCCGCGCACCGGGACCAGGGCCACCGGGTGGCGCAGCGCGTGCCGCGACAGGGCGGCGGCGCCCTCCAGGTCCCAGTCGTCCAGGACCACGACGGCCCGTCCGGCGGTGGTCCGGAGCGCGGCCGGGGCGTCGAGGACGGCCAGCCCGAGTGCGGCGAGGGCCACCCCGAGCGGGGTCGCGGTGACGGGTGGGGCCGACGCGGTCATCGGAGAGCTCCTTCCCCGCCGGTGACGGAGGCGGCGGCCGGGCGTACGCGGGCGCCCCGGACCTCGAACACGGTGAACCCGCAGCCGCGCAGGGCGGCGCCGAGCGTGCGCTCCTCGGGACCGGCGGGCTCCCACACGGCCGTCCGCAGCCCGGTGAGCCCGCGCAGGACGGTGTGCAGGGCCGCCTCGCGCCGGGCGACGGCGGCCCACCAGCCCGCGGCCCAGCTCTCGTCCTCCCAGGGGGCGGGCTCCACGCCTGCCGCCGCGAGTACGCACACCTCGCCCCCGGGCGAGGTGAGGTGGCGGCCGGCCGGTACCAGGGCCCGCGCCCGTAAGCGCACCACCGCGGACAGCGCGGCGAAGGCGGCGGCGTCCCCGGCCGTGGCCTCCACCGCCCGCCCGAGCAGCCGCCCGGGCCCGCCCGCGGCCGCGCGGACGTCGGCCCGGTAGGCCGTGCCGTCGGCGTCCAGCGGGGCGACGTACAGCTCCGCCCGTACCCCGAGGCGTCGCGTCAGGACGCCCCACCAGTGGCGGGCCTGCGGATGCCCGCTCCCGTACGGGTCCCCGGGCGCGGCCCCCGGCCAGGGCGCGGGGAGCCCCAGCGCGGCGCGCCGCAGCGCCCGTCCCAGCGCGTGACCGGGGCCCGCACCCACCACCACCCCGGACCGGCCCGCCCCGCACCCCAGCTCCGCCGCACCGCAGGCGGCGTCGAGCCGGGCGAGGTCGGTCCGGGCGGCCCCGGCCGTCAGCGCCCCGCCGCCCGGCGCCCCGCAGCGGGCCAGCGCGACCGGCAGCTGGGGCAGACCGCCCGCCAGCGGCGCCGCCAGCACCCCCAGCCGCTCGTCACCGAGCGCGGCCACGCCGTCCATCGCCTCGGCGAGCGTGCGCGGCGGCGGCGCCGGGTCAGGGGACCCGGCGGGCCAGGGGTGGTAGGCCGACCGCGCCGGGTGCTCCCCGGCGACCAGCACGGACGGGAACCCGGGCCGCGGCTCCGCCGCCCCGCTCCCGAGCCCCGCCCGGCCTGCGCCGCCGGTCCCGGTGGCCCCGCCGACCCCGCCCGCGCCCTCGCCGCCCTCCGACGCCGGATCCGGCAGACCGGCCAGGGCGCACAGCAGCCGTTGCACGGCCCCGCCCGCCACCAGGGCGGTGAGCGCGGCGGACGGCGGCGCCGGGGGCAGGGGCTGCCGGCCGGGTCCGAGCCGCTGCGCCAGTGCCGCCGCGTCCGCCGCGGCCCGGGCGGGGCCGCCGGCGGGGGTGACGAAGGCGCCGCCGGGGTGGACCGCCGCGCCGACCGCCCACTCGGCGCCGTCGGCGCGGGAGGCACGGATCAGCACCCGGCCGTCCCGTCCCGCCGCCGGGTCCGCGACCGTCTCGGCGGTGATCCCGGAGCGGCCCAGGGCCCGTACCGCGGCGGCCGCCAGGGCGCCGCCCGGATCGGCGGCCCGTACCTCCACCCGGGATCCGGCGAGCGCCGCCGCCGCCTCGGCCGGGCGGTCGGAGACGTCGGACAGCCAGTCCCCTGCCGGGCCGCCCCGCGGCGGCCCGGGCTCCTCGACCAGCATCCCGTGCGCGTGGAGCCGGCCGATGAGGGTGCACAGCCCGGCGCGCACCGGCGTGCCGGTGGCGGCGCGGGCCGAGAGTCCGGCGGCGCCACCCGTCCGGAGGGCCTCCTCCAGCAGCCGCCAGAGGGCAGGGAGCGCGGGACTGCCCTCCAGGGTGACGCTGCCGTCCCAGCCGCGCAGGTGCAGGCCGCCCGTGAGGACGCTCGCGGTGACCCCGGGCCGGAGCCGCCACCGCGCCAGGGAGTGCAGGAGGTCGGGTTCCGCGGTGCCGGCGGGACCGGCGGAACCGTGGGCCGGCGCGGCGCTCATGAGGCGCTCCCCGCCCGGTAGGTCTCCACGACGACCTCGACGGCGCGCACCGGCAGCTCCCGGCCGCCGGGCGCGGGCAGGGCCTCCTCCAGTACCAGGCCCTCGGGGTGGCGGCCCAGCCACGCGCCGAGGCAGCGCAGGTGCAGGGCGTTGCCGAGGTCGACGAACTGCGGTTTGGGCGGCACCCGCCGGGCCGGCGCCTCCCCGTCGGCCGGGGCCGGCGCGAGCGGCGGGTGCAGGAACAGCTGGTCGGGGACGCCCAGCAGGGCCCGCCAGCGCGCGGCGGCCCCGAAGGGGACGGCGCCGTCGGCCGTCGGGGCGGCCAGTTCGGCGCGCAGGGCCGCCACCGTGCCCGGGGCCAGCTTCCAGCGCCGGCGCCGCAGCACGATGTGCCGGTACCGCAGCCGGGGCGTGCGCACCAGCGGGCCGCCGGGCACCTCGGTGACCGTGCGGGGCACCAGGGAGGCGAAGTCGACGACGCCTTCCGGATGGTCGTGGGCCAGGGGCGCGCTGCGGGTGGGGAGCAGCCCGGACACCAGCAGGCCGGGGTAGAAGACGTCCAGCAGCTCGCCGGTGTCCCGCAGCCGCAGGCGCACCTGGTCGGTGGCCTCGTCGTGCACGAGCTCCACGGCGGAGTCGTCCAGCGGGTCCCGCGGGTCCGTTCCGTCCGTGGGGCCGGACTCCTCCGAGAGGATCTCCTCGGGCAGGAAGCACGGCTGGAGATTGGCGTTGAAACCCTGCACCGGGCGGAACTGCACCGTCCGGGAGCCGGGTGCCACCCCGCGCCCGACCCCGCGGGCGACCGCTCCGGCGGCGCCCGGGTCGAGCAGGGAGAGGAAACGGCTCCCGGTCCGGCCCCAGCCGCCGTAGACGTGGTTGAGGGCCAGCAGGCCGCGCCGGACGTCCCGTTGGAGGAAGTGCGCGTACGACAGCGGGCGCGCCGAGGCCCACCCGGGCAGCCGGGCGGCGAAGGACCGCACGAGCCCGGGCGGCAGGACCACCTCGTCGTCCGGGCCGGCCGGGGAGGCGACCAGCGCGACCTCCGCCTCGAACGCGGCCCGCAGACCCACGAGTTCGGCCGCGCGGCTCGGCAGCGGGTCCGGCCCGTCTTCGCCGGGCGGGCGGGAGGCGTCGCGGACGGTGTCCTCCCAGGCGGCGACGGTGTCCTTGCCGAAGTCCCAGACGGGACGGCAGACACCGCCGGAACCGTGGCGCGCGACGAACCGGTCGCGCAGGTACCGCCGGACCAGGTGCCCCAGGTCGTACAGCTCGGCGAGGCCGGCCAGCTCGTGGAGCGCCTCGTGGTCCTCGCCGGTGAGCAGGTCCCGGGCCGCGGACACCGGGCGCCGGGCCACGACGTCCTCCGTCAGCGGGGCGGGCGCCGGCTCGTGCGGGGGCAGCGGCCGGCCGGCCGAGGCGAGCAGGCCCGCCCAGCGGTCGCGCAGCAGGGCGAGCAGCGCGGCGCGCTCGCCCGGTCCGGCCGACCCGAACGTCCGCGTCGCCTCCGCGATCTCGTCGAGGGCGGTGGCGAGGCCGTTCTCCCCGCCCGCGCGCAGCCAGGCGGCGAGCCGGCCCAGCGGGTCGGCGTCCTGCGCGCCGACCGGGGGCACGGGGACCAGCAGCCCGGTGTCCGCGAGCCGCTCCACGTACGCGAGGGCGGCCGCGCGGTCCGGCGGGGCGGCCAGCGCGGCCGCGAGCTCCCCGGGGGTCACGGGCGTCCGGCACAGCTCGGCGACCCGCTCCAGTGCCCCGCTCGCCGCTACCTCGACCTCGTCCTCGGCGACGGCGACGAAACGCCAGACCCCGGACAGGCCGCGCCTGCGGGCGAAGGCGGCCCGCCCGTCGGTGCCCGTGCGGGGTGCGCTCGTCATCCGGTGCGGCAGCCGGGCCCTCCTGCCCGGATCGGCCAGCAGGGCCTCGCACAGCGCGGCCACCAGGCTCCGGCTGACCCGGACGGGGTTGGCGGCCGGCCCCAGCGGGTCGCCCTCCCCCCACTCGGAGCCGCTGCCCTCCGGGCCGTCCGGGAGCGGGCCCCAGCCGACCGCGGTGAACCAGGACACGGGACTGGTCCGGGTCGCGGCACGCACCGCGTGCCGCAGGACCCCCGGCTCCTCCTTGCGGGCCCGCCGCCCGCCGGCCCCGCTCCCCGCCCGTTCGACGGCGGCCAGCAGTTCGGCGCTCGTGGCCGAGGCGGCCAGGGCGAGGGCCGGCTCGCGGCACTGGGTGGCGAGGGCGGCGCGCTCGGCCGCCAGTGCCGCGGGCGCCGCACCGGCGGCACGGGCCCGCGCGGAGGCCAGCCGGTCGCGCAGCTCCAGCCACTCCCGCAGCGGCGGCACCCGCCCGGGCAGGTCGCCGAGCCCGCCGAGGAGGGCGGCCCGGGGCTCCCGGCCGTTGTGCAGGGCCCGGCGCAGGGGGAGCACCACCGCCCGGTGGAAGGAGTCGGGATGGCCGCCGCGGCTGGCGTACAGGGCGTCGGTCAGCTCCGGCACGAGGTCCGCGAGCGCGGCCTCCAGCCGGGTCAGCTCCTCGACCCCCTCCCGGAAGGCGGCGGCCCGCGGCGACTGCGCGGGGTGGCTGAGCGTCGTCGCGCGGACCAGCACGTAGGGCGCGGTGCGCACGGCGGGGGCGTCGGGTGCGGGGGCTGTCATGGCGTCCCGGGGTCCTTCCGGCTCGGCCTGGACGGGGTCGGCACGGGAGCGCCCGCCCCGCGCCCCCCGTGAGGACGCCGGGCGGGCGGCCGGCGGGGTCGGCTCAGACGACGCCGGGGACGGTCTGCACCTGCTGCATGCTGCCGTGGCAGGCACAGGCCGTGGGGATGCCGCAGGTGGCCGTGGAGCAGCTCTTCGCGAAGGCCGAAACGTCGGCGGTGTCGCGCATCGAGGTGACGGTGATGTCACCGAGGTCCAGGTCGTGGGCCTCGAACAACGTGGCCGCGTCGAAATCTGCCATGGGAACTCCCCCTGATGTGGGACGACTTGGAATGGCCGGATCCGTGTGACGGACAAGCCAGGCAACCGTAGCTCCGGGGGCGATCCGGGCGCAGCGCACGGATTTCGACATACCGGCGTCACTCCACGTGGAATCGGGGAACGTGACCGAAACCGGCCGCGACGCGCCCCGCGCCCGGGCCGGCCGCCGCCCCCGCCGCCCCGGACCGCCCGCATCCCGCCACCCCGGCCCGAACCGTGCGCCCGGAGGCCTCCCACCCGGCCCCGCCGCACGTCCGTTCTCGCGCCGGACCGGGCGCGTGTGCCCGGCCCGGCGGCACGCGTCCGGGGGTCAGCCGCGCCGGACCGCGAGGCCGTCCAGGGTGAGGTCGAGGAGGCGCTCGGCCTGTTGGCGGTGCTCGGCGCCCGCCGAGGTGAGGGCGATGCCCTCCAGGGCGGCGGCGAGGTCGGTGGGCCGGATGTCGGTGCGGATCGCCCCGGCGGCCGCGCAGGCCTCCATGAGGGAGGCGATGGCCTCCCGGATCATCTCCCGGCTGTGGCCGTAGGGGTCGCCTCCCCTGGCGGCCATGGCGCGCAGGGCGTCGATCATGCCGTACTTGGCGGTGACGTAGTCCAGGAAGAGTCGGGTCCACGCGCGCAACGCCTCCTCGGGCGGCCGCTGCGCGAGCAGGGCGGGGGCCGCGTCGCACAGGCGGGCCACCTCGTCGCGGTAGACGGCCTCGACGAGGGCCTCGCGGGAGGGGAAGTTGCGGTACAGGGTCGCGCTGCCCACGCCGGCCTCCGCGGCGATGCGCTCCATCCCGGTGTCCAGCCCCCGCGTCGTGAACACGCGCACGGCGGCGGCGAGGATCTTCTCCCGGTTGCGCCGTGCGTCGGCCCGCAGCGGTCGGGGCGCTCCGTCGGCCATCACTGCCCGCCTCCCTCTTCCCGGGAGCCGTTCCCCGTTGCCAAACGGAGGGGCCCCCACTTAATCTCCAGTAAGTGGGGAACCCCCCGCTTGTCTCCGTACTGTAGGCCGGTGTCCCGGCCCGCGCACCCCGCACCCCGCTCCCCGAGAGGAAACCGTTCGCTCATGTCGGGCATCCAGGACAAGGTCATCGCCATCACCGGCGCCAGCAGCGGCATCGGGGAGGCCACGGCGGTCCACCTCGCCGAGAGGGGCGCCCGGCTCGTCCTCGGCGCCCGCCGGCCGGACCGGCTGGACGCGGTCGTGGACCGCATCAGGGCCCGGGGCGGCACGGCGGTCGGCGTCCTCGTCGACGTCACGCGCCGCGAGGACCTCCGGCGCCTCGCGGACACGGCCCTCGACCGCCACGGCCGGCTCGACGTGCTCGTCTCCAACGCGGGCACGATGGCCGTCTCGCCGTTCGACGACCTCCGCCAGGACGACTGGGACGCCATGGTCGCCACGCACGTCACCGGCCTCCTCAACGGCATCGCGGCGGCCCTGCCCGTCTTCCGCCGCCAGCGCTCGGGCCAGTTCGTCAACGTCGGCTCCACCGCCGCCCACACGGTCAAGTCCCCCCAGGCGGTCTACGCCGCCACGAAGACGGCGGTGAAGGTGCTCACCGAGGGCCTGCGCCAGGAAGCGGGCCCCGACCTGCGCGTCACCCTCGTCTCGCCCGGCTTCACCCACACGGAGGGCGTGGGCAAGGGCGCGGGCCCCCGGGTCGCGGCCGAGATGACCCGGCTGCGCGACGAGATCGCGATGCCGCCCTCCGCCGTGGCCTCGGCGATCGCCTACGCGATCGAGCAGCCGCCGGGCGTCGACGTGGGCGAGATCGTCGTCCGCCCCACCGCCCAGTCCTGACGCCCCCGCCGGGCGGCGGTCAGACCGGCGGCATCAGATCGCTCTCGCTGACGGTGTACGCGAGCGGCGGGTAGGCGAAGTCCGTCTCCCTGTTCTCGCGGCGCCGCAGCCCGTAGAACTCGCTCCTCTGCTCCTCGTCGGCCAGCGCGAGGCGCGCGCCCTGCGGGAGGTGTCCGTGGCCGCCGTGGAACCGGACGAGGGTCTTCGACGTGCGGAACGTCACGCCCAGCCAGGTGTTGTCCGCCGCCGGAACGGGCTTGTCCAGGACGATCCTGTGTCGGAGGCGCCGGTTCGAGCCGGTGGAGAACGCGACGACGCCGTGGTGGGCCAGGGGGATCTCGAACCTCCCGCCCCCGGACTCCTTCGACTCGAAGACCAGCTTCCTCGGCGGGCCCGCGTCGGGGTGCTCGTAGCAGGAGAAGACGGCGATGAACGAGTCGTCGGCCAGGTCGAGGGCCTGGTCGCAATGACTGCCCATGGTCGTGTAGGCGTTCGTGTAGCGCTCGACGAGGGCGTTGTTGAAGCCGACCGGAAGCGCCGCACCCTCCTGGACCCGCCGCGCCAGCCGTTCGTGGACGGCACGGAAGCGCTGCGCGGGGCCGGCGTACCGGGTGGTGGTGCGCACCAGGGGCACCCCGCCGGCCTCGTCGACCCTGGTGAGCACGGCGCCCCGCCGGCCCTTGCCCACGTCTTCCCAGCGGACCGACCCGGACAGTTCCGCGAAGAGGTCCTCCCCGGCCGGCAGGGCGCAGGAGACGATCCCGTCCGCGATCTCAGACGTGGGGGGCAACGTAGTCTCCCGAGTTCATGCTGAAGAGGAACTTCCCGCCGTAGTCGACGGAGGACGAGGTCCGGTTCTCCTCGGCGTACAGCCTGCGCAGATCGTCCATGCCGGCCGGGGTGGGCGGCTCCAGCCTCACCGGATCCCCGGCCGTCTTGAGGAACGTGTGGCCGTCCTGGTGCACCGCCTCGGTGCTCGAACAGCGGACCACGTACCCCAGACGGGTCGGGAGCAGGCCGGCGTCCAGCGCCGACGGCCGGATCTCGTGCGTGTACAGGCGGTTGGTGGACAGCGGCACGAAGAACACGGAGCCCGGGTACAGGGTCACGGTGAACTTCGGGGGCAGCGCGGCCGCGCCGCCCTCCGCGGCCGGCTCCTTGAGGCGGAAGTGGAGTCTGGTCAGCCCGCTGACCCCCTCCACCCCGTGGTCGAAGGCGTCGTCGGCCAGGGGCCGGAGCCCGTCGAGCCGGTCGTAGAAGGTGCAGAAGGCCATGATGCCGTTGGCGGGCATGTCCTTGGTCTTGTCGGCATGGGCCGAGATCCTGGCCTTGGACTGTCTGCGCTCCGCCGTGGCACGGGTGTTGTGGTAGATCTGGGCGAGGACGTGGTTGAGCGGTGCCTGGTCGCGGAAGACGGCGGCGGCCTCGCGGTTCAGGGCCCCGACGATGTGCGTGTCGGTCGGGCGGAACCCCTCGGTCGGCCCCGAGAGGTTCGTGGAGCACCGGAGCAGGCGGAAGTGCAGTGCGTCGCCGTCGCGCCGGACGGGCGTCAGGTAGATCCCGCTGCGATGGGCGGTTCCGGGCTTGGTGGACTCCGTCAGGGACTGGAAGACGTGCTCCGCGCGGATCCGCCCGAAGTGGTCGTCGCCGGGTTCGAAGAAGCGGCGGTAGTACACGCCGGCGCCGTGGACGCGCACGGGGACCCGGCCGGGGCCGACGGGGGTCCAGGGGTGGCCGGCGTCACCGCGGCCACCGTGCGACGGCTCCCGGACGACGAACACCCGGGCGGCCGCGCCCAGTCGGCGGCTGTCGATCCCGGACGCGTCGCCGCACAGGTAGACGGTCTTGCGCGCGAGGTCGGGCGAACCGGAGACGAGTTCCTCCGGGGTGATCACGGATCCGAAGAAGTCCCTGACCACGTCGGTGTCCCGCAACGCCGAAGGCGCGACCAGGACGTTGCCGGCGTCCTCGATGCGGGCTTCCGCCGGCCGGCCCCGCCCGCCGTCTCCGGCCGGGGCGGAGCGGGGGGTCGCCCGCCGGTACGGGGAGACGTCGTCCACGATGAGGCCCTTCCTGGTCCGCCGGCCGGTCGAAGCCATTGTGCGGGCAGCCACGAGAGGCCTTGGACCAGGGGTGCTCCTCCACGGCTGTGCGCGCTCCCGCCGAGCCGCGGCCTAGCGGTGGAGGCGGCTCGGCCAGTCCTGCGGTACGCGGCCCGCGGGGCCGGGGGCCGGCTGGTCGGCGGGGTGGCCGTCCGGCGGGGCGAGGCCGGGCCCGGACTCGTACAGGGTGTCGGTGGCGTAGTCCCAGAACCAGGCCTCGCCCGGCTCGAAGCTCTGGACCAGCGGATGCCCGGTGGCCTTCCAGTGGCCGGTGGCGTGCTGGGCGGGCGAGGAGTCGCAGCAGCCGACGTGGCCGCACAGCGCACAGCGCCGCAGGTGGAACCACCAGCCGCCCACCGCGTCGCAGTCGGCGCAGCCGGTGCCGCTGGGCGGGACGCCCGGGTCGATCCCGTCGATCTCGGTCATGCGGGCTCCTCCTGCGTCTGGTCCGCGGTGTCGGTGTCGGTGTCGGTGTCGGTGTCGGTGTCGGTGTCGGTGGCGCCGTCCGGGCCGGATCCGGCGTCCTCCTCGGGCGCGGTCAGCGGCAGCAGGACCCGGAACCGGGTGTCGCCGGGTACGGACTCCACCTGGAGGCTTCCGTGGTGCTTGTTGACCACGATCCGCCAGGAGATGTCGAGTCCGAGCCCCGTGCCCTCGCCGACCGGCTTGGTGGTGAAGAAGGGGTCGAAGATGCGGTCGCGGATCTCCGCGGGCACGCCCGGTCCCGTGTCGCGGAACTCCACCAGCAGCCGGTCGCCCTCCCGCGCGGTGCGGACCGTCAGGGTGCCCTCGCCGCCGGCGCTCCCGATGGCGGACACCGCGTTGTCGATGAGGTTGGTCCACACCTGGTTGAGCTCCGCCGGGTAGGCCGGCACCTCGGGCAGGGTGCGGTCGTACTCCTTGACCACCCGCACCCGGGGGCCGATCTTGCCCGAGAGCATCAGGAGGGTGCTGTCGAGGAGTTCGTGGACGTCGGCGTCGCGGTGCGGGGCGCGGTCGAGCTGCGCGTACTGCTTGGCCGCGTCCACGAGGTGCGTGATGCGGGTGGTGGAGTCGTCGATCTCGTCCATCAACAGCTCGGTCTCCACCGTGTAGTTGAGCCAGCCGATCGCCCCCGGCAGGATGTCCTGCGCCACGGTGGCCGCGACCTGCTCCAGCCAGTCCGTGTCCAGTCCGGCCTGGACGAAGGCGGGCGCGATGCGCCAGCCCTCCGGGATGCCGTGGTCCTCCAGCCAGTCGGAGAGCTCGTCCTCCCGGTCGGAGGCCTCCAGCGGGCTCAGCACCGGCGCCTTGGCGACGCGTTCGGCGGTCCGCTCCTGGATCTCGATCAGCTCGGCGAGGGCCTCGCGCGAGTACGGGCCCCGGGCGATGACGGCCAGCTTGTGCCGCATCTTGCCCACCCGCTCGCGCAGCGCCGCCGTGGCCCGCACGGCCGCCGCGGCCGGGTTGTTGAGCTCGTGCGTGAGCCCGGCCGACAACGAGCCCAGCGCCAGCAGCCGTTCGCGCTGCCCGATGGCCCGCTGGGTGTCCTTCGCCCCGAAGAACAGGCCCTCCAGCAGGTGCGCGGCCATCGGGAACCACTCCTGCATGATGTCCGCGAACGACTGCGCCGACAGCACGAAGAACCGCGTCGGCCCGGTCACCCGCATGGAGTTGACGTACGTCTGCGGGACCCGGTCGCCCAGGTACGCCTGCATGGCCCCCGCGTACACCCCGCGCTGCGAGGTCCGGCTCACCTCGACGTCGTCGGCGCCGACCCGCCGGTAGAGGACGACCGTCCCCTCGAGCATCACGTAGAAGCAGGTGGCCGGTTCGCCCTCGGTGTACACGGGACCGGCCTCGAAACGCTCCACCCGGCCTTCGGAGCACAGCCTCCCGAGCTGTTCCGGCGAGAGCTTCTCGAACAGGAACAGCGAGCCGATCTCCCGCGGGTCGCAGGACACTTCCCGTGCGCTCATGACTGCTCCAGATAGCGGTGGACGAGCATGACGGCCATGGCTCCCTCACCCACCGCCGACGCGACCCGCTTCGCGGACTGGGCGCGCGCGTCGCCCGCCACGAACACCCCGGGGACGTTGGTCTCCAGGTGGTACGGCGGCCGGTCCAGCTCCCACCCGGCCGGCGGCCGCCCGTCCGGCGTGAGGTCCGGCCCGGCCAGGATGAAGCCGTGCTCGTCGCGCAGCACCGTTCCGTCCAGCCAGTCCGTCAGCGGGGCCGCGCCGATGAAGACGAACATCCACTGCGCGTCGACGCGTTCGGTGGCGCCGGTCGCGGCGTCCCGCAGGGTCAGGCCCTCCAGGTGCCCCTCGCCGTGTGCCGCGTCCACGACGGTCCGGGGCCGCACCGCGATGTTCGGTGCCTCCTCGATCTGCTGGATCAGGTAGTACGACATCGACGCCGCCAGCGACTCCCCGCGCACCAGCAGCGTCACCGACTTCGCGCCCCGCGCCAGGTACACCGCCGCCTGGCCCGCGGAGTTGGCGCCGCCGACGACGTACACGTCGTGCCCCTCGCAGGAGGCCGCCTCGGTGAGCGAGGAGCCGTAGTACACCCCGCGCCCGGTCAGGTCCCCGCAGCCCGGAGCGCCCAGCTGCCGGTACGAGACCCCGGTGGCCAGGATGACGCTGTGCGCGGCCACCGAGGAGCCGTCGGAGAACCGCACGACGCGCGCCGGGCCGTTGACCTCCAGCCCCGTGACCTCGCGCGCCGTCAGGATCTCGGCACCGAACCGGGTGGCCTGGCGGCGGGCGCGCTCGGTGAGCTGGGCGCCGGAGACCCCGTCGGGGAAGCCCAGGTAGTTCTCGATGCGGGAGCTCTGGCCGGCCTGGCCGCCGGTCGCCGACCGCTCGACCAGGACGGTGCGCAGCCCCTCGGACGCCCCGTACACCGCCGAGCCCAGCCCGGCGGGGCCGCCGCCGATGACGACGAGGTCGTAGAAGGCGGAGGCCGGCGTGGTCGCCAGTCCCACCCGGGCGGCCAGCTCCGGCACGTCCGGTTCGACCAGGGCGTCCCCGCCGGCGGTGACCACCAGGGGCAGCCGCAGCCCGTCGGCCCCGGCCGCCTCCAGCAGCCGCCGCCCCTCGGGCTCGTCGGAGGAGTACCAGCGGTAGGGCACCTGGTTGCGGGCCAGGAACTCCCGCACCTCGGAGGAGCGCGCCGACCAGCGGTGCCCGACCACCTTGGTGGCCGGCACCGGCCGGTGGTCGCTGGAGCGCCAGGCCGTGAGCAGGTCGTCCAGGACCGGGTAGAGCTTCTCCTCCGGCGGGTCCCACGGCTTGAGCAGGTAGTGGTCGAGGTCGACGACGTTGATCGCGTCGATGGCCGCGTGGGTGTCGGCGTACGCGGTCAGCAGCACCCGCCGGGCCCCCGGGTACACGCCGAGGGCCTGCTCCAGGAACTCGACGCCGTTCATCTGCGGCATCCGGTAGTCGGCGAGGAGGACGGCGACCAGGTCGCCCCGCAGCTTCAGCTCGCGCAGCGCCTCCAGCGCGGACTCCCCGGACTCGGCGCGCACGATCCGGTACCCGCCCCCGTAGCGCCGCCGCAGGTCGCGGGCGATGGCACGGGACACCCCCGGGTCGTCGTCCACCGTGAGGATGACGATCCGCGCCGCGTCGCCGGCCTGTGCCATGCTCCTCCGCCCTGCGCGCCCGGGACGCCCGCCGGCTGCCCGAGCGGGCTCCCGCCCATCGTAGGTGCGATCCCCCGGGGCCGCTCCGGCACGAGGCGGCGCGAGCGGGGCGGTCAGGGCCGGTACCCGGCCAGGAGGGGGTCCGGGGGGCCCGGGAGGGGTGGCCGAGGAGGGTGCGGAGGGTGGCGTACGCCGTCGTGTCGCCCGCCGGGAGGGCGCCGGTGGAGGCGTCGAGGACCGGTTTGGCGTGGCGGGAGCCGCCGCGGTCGGTGCGGATGGACTCCAGCGCCCCGGCGGTGCGGGCGTGGGCGTCGCCGAAGCCGCCGACTCCACGCCCGGCAGCTTCAGCTTGGTGGACAGGCCGGGATCGGCGAAGGCGGGGCCGGGGTCCTCGCCGGCCAGGTCCCGGGCCACCGGTTCGGCCCTGTGGTAGCCGGGGCCGACCAGGCCGTGGCAGTCGACGGCGGCGCAGTCGCCGACGGCCCGGATCAGCGGGTCCGCGGTACGGCAGCGGGCGTCGACGAGGAAGCCGCCGCGTTCACCGTGGCCGGGCCGCCCCCGGCGGCGAGCTCGTCGCGCGGCCGCACCCCGGGCGCGAGCCGCCCGTCCGCCGAGCGCGCCCAGCCCGGTCCGGGGAGGACGGGTGCGGCGCCGGTGGCCGGCACGGGGCGGTCGTACGGGTGTGCCTCCCCGCCGGAGGCGTGCACCAGGCATCGGAGCGGGTCGGGGCGGACGGCCCGGACGCCGAGCCGCAGTGCCGTGCCCGGGGGCGGCTCCGGCAGCCGCAGCGCCCCCGCGGGCGGGGTGCCGTCCAGGACGGCCGTCAGCAGGGGCCGGCTGTTCCGGCGGCTCAGTCGGAGAAGGAGCCGTGCCGCCCGGCCCCGGAGGCGAAGCGGGCGGCACCCGAGAGGGTCTCGCCGGCCGACAGGGGCACCATCCCGTGCCGCAGCTCGTTCGCCAGCGCCTCGCCCTCCGCCAGCCCGTGCTGCTCCCGCACGGAGAGCCGGTCGTGGCGCAGGCACAGCTGCGGGAAGGCGGCGATCTCCCGCGCGAGTTCCTCGGCGGCCCGACGGGCCTGCCCGGGCGGCACGAGGCGGTTGGCCAGCCCGATCGCGTGGGCCTCGGCGGCCGGGACCGGACGGCCGGTCAGGACCAGGTCCATCGCCCGGCTCTCGCCGATCAGGCGGGGCAGCCGGACCGTGCCCCCGTCGATGAGGGGCACGCCCCAGCGGCGGCAGAACACCCCGAAGACCGCGTCCTCCTCCACCACACGCAGATCGCACCAGAGCGCCAGCTCCAGCCCGCCGGCCACGGCGTGGCCCGCGACGGCCGCGATCACCGGCTTGGTCAGCCGCAGCCGGGTCGGGCCCATCGGACCGTCGCCCTCCGGCTCGACGCGGTTGCCGTCCGCGGTCCCGACGGCCTTGAGGTCGGCGCCCGCGCAGAACGTCCCGCCCTCACCCCACAGCACCGCGACCGACGCCGACCCGTCCGCCTCGAACTCCCTGAAGGCGTCCGCCAGGCGACGTGCCGTCGGCCCGTCCACGGCGTTGCGGGCCGCGGGCCGCGACAGCACCACCGTGGTCACGGCCCCGTCCCGCTCGACACGGACGGCGGGGGCGGCATCGGGTTCGGTCATGGCGGCATTCTCGCCCGCCCGCCGCCAGCTGAACAGGCCCGGCCGAACCCCCACCCGTCCCCGGAGACCCGGCGCCGGGCCGACCACGGGCATCCGGCGCCGACCCGACTCCGGAGATCCGTCGCCGGGCCGGCCCTGGGGATCCCGCGCCTGCCCGCCCCTGGGTTTCCGGCGTCGGGCTGGCCACGGGCATCCGGCGCCCGGGCCGGCCGTGGGTTCCGGCGCCTGGCCGGCCCTGGGTTTCCGGCGTCGGGCTGGCCACGGGCATCCGGCGCCCGGGCCGGCCCTGGGGTTCCGGCGCCCTGCCCGGCCCTGGGGTTCCGGCGTCGGGTCGGCCGCGGGGATCCGGCCTCCTGCCGCCCGCGGGCCAAGGTTCGGGGGAGCCGCCCGTCCTCGGCGGCCGGCGCCGTTCCGCCGGCGCGCCGTGCGGGTCAGCCGATCCGGCGGGCGCCCGCCGCCGGTACGGCCTCCAGTACGGACGGAGCCCCGAACCCGGCCGCCGCGAAGGCGTCCGCCACGGCGCCGGCCACGGCAGCGGCCCCGTCGGCCCGCACCAGCGCGATCACCGAGCCGCCGAAGCCGCCCCCCGTCATCCGGGCGCCCAGCGCCCCCGCCGCGACGGCGGCCGCCACCGCGAGGTCGGTCTCCGGGCAGGAGACCCCGTAGTCGTCCCTCAGCGAGGCGTGGCCCGCCGTCAGCAGCGGGCCCAGCGCCCCGGGTCCGCCCGCCGTCAGCAGCTCCACCGCCCGGGCCACCCGCGCGTTCTCCGTCACCACGTGCCGGACCAGCGGGACCAGATCCGCCGGCAGGCGCCCCAGCGCCCCTGGAAGCTCCGGCTCCGCGAGGTCCCGCAGGGCGGGCAGGCCCAGCAGCCGCGCCGCCCGTTCGCAGCCCGCCCGCAGCGCGGCGTACGCCCCGTCGGCCAGGTCGTGCTTGACCCCCGTGTCGAGCACCAGCAGCCGCAGCCCGTGCCCCCCGAGGTCGAACGGCACCTGCCGGACCTCCAGGCTCCGGCTGTCCAGGTGCAGGGCGCTGCCCTCGGTGCAGCAGACCGAGGCCATCTGGTCCATGACCCCGCAGGGCACCCCCGCGAAGGCGTTCTCGGCGTACTGGGCCACCCGCGCCAGCTCCGGCCGGCCCAGCCCCAGCCCGTACAGCTCCTCGTACGCCACGGCCACCGCGCACTCCAGCGCCGCCGACGACGACAGCCCGGCCCCCGTCGGAACCGTGCTGTCCAGGTGCAGGTCCGCGCCCCCGACGGACAGCCCCCGCTCGCGCAGCGCCCAGACCACCCCGGCCGGGTAACGGGCCCAGCCGGGCACCGCGCCCGGGGCTAGGTCCGCCACCCGCAGCTCGGTGACGGCGCCGTCGCCCTGGGCGCTGTGCAGCCGCAGCAGCCCGTCGGGGCGGCGGCGGGCGGCGAGCACGGCGGTCTGCGGCAGGGCCATGGGCAGGGCGAAGCCGTCGTTGTAGTCGGTGTGCTCGCCGATCAGGTTGACCCGCCCCGGAGCGGCCCACAAACCCTCGGGAGCACCCCCGTGGACCCGCCCGAAGTCCCGCACCACCCGCGCGTTCACCGGGCCTCCCGCAGCCGCCGCGCCGCCGTCTCCGGCGACACGTCGTTCATGAACGCGTCCATCCCCGACTCCGTCCCGGCCAGGTACTTGAGCTTGTCGGCGGTCCGCCGGACGGTGAACAGCTCCAGGTGCAGGGCGAGTTCCTCTCCGCCCGCCGTCGGCGCCTGGTGCCAGGCGGAGATGTACGGGGTGGGCTCCGCCAGCCCGAACAGCCCGTCGAAGCGCCCCAGCAGGTCCAGGTAGAGGCCGGGGAACTCGGCCCGCTCCGCCTCGGTCAGGCGGGTCAGGTCGGGCACCCTGCGGTGCGGGTAGAGGTGGACCTCGTAGGGCCAGCGGGCGGCGTACGGGACGAAGGCCGTCCAGTGCTCCCCGGCCAGCACCACCCGCTCCGTGGCGGAGCGGGCCTCGGCGAGGAGGTCCTCGAAGAGGTTCCGCCCGGTGGCGGCCCGGTGGGCGGCCGCCGCCGCGAGGTGCTTGGCGGTGCGCGGGGTGGGGACGGAGAAGGCGTAGATCTGGCCGTGCGGATGCGGCAGGGTGACGCCGATCTCCGCGCCGCGGTTCTCGAAGCAGTACACCTGCGCCACGCCGGGACGGGCGCGGAGCGCGGCGGTGCGGTCGGTCCAGGCGTCCAGCACCAGCCGGGCCCGCTCGGGGGTGAGGTCGGTGAAGCCCGCCGCGTGCTCGGGCGTGAAGCACACCACCTCGCACCGCCCGGCATCGCCGGAGAGCGAGGGGAAACGGTTCTCGAAGACGGCCACCTCGTAGTCGGCGGCCGGGATCTCGCTCTGCAGCCCGTCCCGCGAGGGGCACAGCGGGCAGGCGTCGGCGGGCGGGTGGTAGGTGCGGGTCTGCCGGTGGGCCGCGATGGTGACCCAGTCACCGGTGGCCGGGTCCCGGCGCAGCTCCGGGCTGCTCCCGACGCGGTCCAGGGGGCGCCGGTCCGCGGCCGAGCGGTCCCGGCCGGGGGCGCTGTCGTAGTAGATGAGCTCGCGGCCGTCCGCGAGCTCGGTGACGGTCGTGTACACGTCCTCGCCTGTCTGTCGGGGGAGTGCGCGGGGAAGGGAGCGGTCAGGAAGGGCCGGCCGGGGCGGTGGAGGCGCGGATGACCAGCTCGGGGTCGAAGAGCAGCTCCCCGGTGGGCACCTCCCGGTTGCCGACCAGCGCGAGCACGCTGCGCCCCACCTCCAGCGCCAGCCGGTCGGCGGGCTGGCGGACCGTGGTCAGCGGCGGGTCGGTGAACTCGGTGACGCCCGTGCCGTCGTAGCCGACGACCGACACGTCCTGCGGGACGGACCGGCCCTGCCGGCGGATCCCGCGGATCGCGCCGAGCGCCATCCAGTCGCTGGCGGCGACGATCGCGGTGGCGCCGAGCTCCAGCAGCGCGGCGGCCGCGGCCTGCCCGCCCTCCACGGTGTACGACTGGCGGATCACCCGGCGCCCGGCGTCCTCGATCCCGCGCCGGGCCATGGCGGCCAGGAAGCCCTGGACCCGGCGGTCGGCGGGGCGGTTGCCGGCCGGGCCGGACGCCATGCCGATCCTGCGGTGCCCCAGCCGGTACAGGTGGTCCACGGCCAGTTCGGCGGCGAGCAGGTCGTCGGTGGAGAACACCGGGACCGCCACCCCGTCGGCGAACTCGCCGTTGACGCCCACGTACGGGACCCGGCGCTGGCGCAGCACCTCGTAGGCCTCGGTGTCGGCGCCCTCGACGGTGTTGGAGGCGGAGAGGAAGACCACGGCGGCGATGCCCTTGTCCACCAGGGAGGAGATGAAGTCGAGTTCCTGGACCCCGCCCGCGAAGGCGGGGCAGAGGACCGTCTTCAGCCCGTGCGGGGCGAGCGCCGACTCGATGCGCTCGGCGACCTCGGCGAAGAAGGGGTTCGACACGTGGTCGGTGACCACGGCCACCAACCGGCCCTGGGTGGTGCGCTCGTAGCCCAGCTCGGCCATCGCCCGCTCGACCGCCTCCCGGGTCTTGCGCGACACGCCCTGGCGGCGGTTGACGACCCGGCTGACCGTCGCCTCGCTGACCTGCGCGCGGGCCGCGACGTCGGTGATCCCTACCTTCATCGCCGTCCTTCCGTGACCGTGATCGACGCCAGGCCGCCGCGGGGGACGGCCAGCGTGTGCGGCCCCTCCCCGAACAGGGCCGACGCGGACTCGATGATACGGCCGTCCGGGGCGTGGATCACGCGTGCGACCTCGGCCGGACCGCCCCGTACGGACAGCGTCAGGGTCTGGTGAGCGGACCCGTTGACCAGCTCCACCCGGCGGTGGGCGGCCAGGTCGAGGGGGACCACCACCCGGCCGTGGACGGTGACCACGCAGCGGTCGCCGTCGCTCGCCCGCACCAGCGGGTACAGCTCGTCGGGCCGTCCGGGCTCCACCTCCCCGTCCAGCAGCGCCGCGCGGTGGGTCCGCCACCACCGCAGCCAGAACGCGACGGCGTCCCGGTGCGCCGGCGGGAGCCGGTCCAGGCGGACGGACAGCTGCGGAACGGCGTGGAGGGCGCCGATCAGCTGCCGGGCGACCGCCTCCACGGGGGCCTGCGGGGACCACAGCAGCATGTCGGAGTGGACGGCGCCGCCCACCGCGAGCAGGCCGGTGTCCAGGGTGCGCACCCGGTTGGCGGTGGCGTCGGCCGGGCAGTCGAAGGAGCGCAGCATGTTGCCGAAGGGGGCGGTGCCGGGCCCGGTGTAGGGCTGGCGCAGCTCCAGCAGCAGCCCCTCGGGGCGGACCTCCTCCAGCGCCGTGCGCACCTCGCCGAGCAGGCCTGCCATGGCGCGGCCCACGTCGGGGCCGCCGTCGCCCGCGTAGACCATCGCCTGGTCCAGGAAGTCGAGCTTCAGCCCGTCCAGCCCGTGGTCGCGGACCAGCCGGACGCACAGGTCCACGACGTGGCGGCGGACTTCGGGCCGGCGCGGGTCGAGGACGTGCGCGCCGGGCACGGTGGCGGGGACGGGGGCGTACGGGGCCCAGCGGGCGTGGCAGTCGGCGCCCGGGCCGAGCAGCAGCGGGGCGGTCCAGGCCAGGTAGCGCAGGCCCAGGGCGCGGACCCGGGCGACATGGGCGGTGAAGTCGGGGAACGCGGCGGGGTCGGGCCGCCAGTCGCCGAGGCCGGCGTAGCCGCGGCCGTGGCCGTACTCCTGCCAGCCGTCGTCCAGGATGAGGGTCCCGCAGCCCAGGCCGGCGGCGAGTGCGGCCTGGGTCTCGACCTCCCCGGCCCCGACGTCCTGGTTGAAGGCGTACCAGGTGGAGTACACGGGCGTCCGGGCGCCCTCCGGCACCGGCATCGGCGGCCGTTGCCGGGCGTACCAGGCGCGCAGCTGCCGCAGGGCCGCGGCCGCCGACGGGGCGGCCGGGACGAGCAGGACCCGGTGCGGCCCCTCGCCGGCGGGCAGCCGCAGGTGCACGACGTGCGTGTCCTCCTCCTCGGAGACCCCGAAGCGCACCGTGGTCTCGGGGGCGGGGTCGGCGGCGGCGAAGGTGAGCAGCGTGGCCCCGGAGTGGTCGTAGAGGCAGCCGGCGGCGAGCCCGTCGACCAGGGAGACCGAGGCCCGGCCCTCCCAGTCGGCGACCAGGGTGCGCCGCCAGCCGCCCTGCGGGTGCCAGTACCCGGCGGTGTCGCCGAGCGGGACGCGGAAACGGACCTCGGCGGGGGCGCCACCGGTGTCGGCCTCCAGCATCCGCAGGCCGTCGGGGAGTTCGGCGAGGGTCCAGGCGGCTTCGGCGGGCACGGCGGCGCCCGGGGAACGGGCGAGGACGGCCACCTCCACCGTGTCGAGCAGCGGGGCGTACGGGGCGGGGGCCAGGCCGGCGGTGGTCACCGGGTCGGCGGCCGCCGCGGGGGTTTCGGTCGGCATGGTCACTCCTTCACGGCGCCGGCGAGCAGGCCGGAGACGAAATGGCGCTGGAGCGCGAGGAATACGGCGGCCATGGGCAGGGCCGCGACGGAGGTTCCGGCGAGGATGGCCCCGTAGTCGGTCTCGTCCAGGCCCTGGAGGGAGGCGAGGGCCACCGGCAGGGTGAACGAGGCCCCGTCGC
Source organism: Streptomyces sp. NPDC093801 (assembly GCF_040701585.1). Classification (NCBI taxonomy): domain Bacteria; kingdom Bacillati; phylum Actinomycetota; class Actinomycetes; order Kitasatosporales; family Streptomycetaceae; genus Streptomyces; species Streptomyces sp. NPDC093801. The sequence goes on from NZ_JBFBDP010000002.1 coordinate 51,704, forward strand.
GGAGCACGACCAGCGGCCAGACGAAGTCGTTCCACTGGTAGAGGAAGAGGAAGATCGCCAGCGCGGCCAGGGCGGGCCGCATCGGCGGCAGCGCCACCCGCAGGAAGAGCCGCAGCTCCCCGCAGCCGTCCAGCCGGCCCGAGTCGAGCAGGGAGGCGGGCAGCGTGGCCATGGACTGACGCATCAGGAAGACGCCGAACGGCAGCGCCAGGTTGGGCAGGACCACCGCCTGGTAGGTGCCCAGCCAGCCCAGGTCGGCCATCATCCGGAACAACGGCACCAGGGTGACCTGCGCGGGCACGACCAGGCCGAGCATCAGCAGGCCGAACAGGGCCTCGCGGCCGCGGAAGCGGTAGACGGCGAACCCGTAGCCGGCCAGCGTGCAGACCGCGCCGGCGCACACGGTGTAGACGGTGGCGATCAGCAGGGAGTTGAGGAGCACCCGGCCGAACTGCGCGGAGTCCTGGAGGGAGCGCAGGTTCTCCGTCAGGTGGCCGCCGGGCAGCAGGGGCGGTGGGGAGGCGAAGAGCTCGGCGGAGCTGTGGGTGGCGCCCACCGCCAGCCAGTAGAACGGGATCGCCACGACGGCCAGCGCGATGGCGAGCCCCGAGGTCAGCAGCAGGCTCCGGGCCCGTCGGCGGGCGCCGGGCGGCAGCGGGGCGGCGGTCATTCCTTGTCTCCCAGCACGCGGAACTGGATCAGCCCGAGGGCGGCGATGAGGACGGCGAGGGCGTACGCGACGGCCGAGGCGTAGCCGAAGTCGAAGTACTTGAAGGCGTTCTGGTACAGGTACACGCCGATGGTCAGGGTGGCGTTGTCCGGGCCGCCGCCGGTGAGGACGTACGGCTCGTCGAAGAGCTGGAGCGTGCCGACGGTGGACAGGACCGCCGTCAGCAGCAGCACGGGGCGCAGCCCGGGCAGGGTGACGTGCAGGAACGTCCGCCACCCGGCGGCCCCGTCCACGGCGGCGGCGTCGTACAGCTCGGCGGGCACGCTCTGCAGCCGGGCCAGCAGGATCACCGCGTTGTAGCCGGTGTAGTGCCAGGTCAGGGCGATGCCGAGGGAGACCTGCGCCCACAGGGGATGGGTCAGCCAGGGCACCGGGCCGGCTCCGAGCAGGCCCAGCAGCCAGTTGACGAGCCCGTAGTCCTTGTTGAGCAGGACGGAGAAGACGATGCCGTACGCGACCAGGCCGGTGACCATCGGCAGGAAGAAGCCCAGCCGGAAGACGGAACGGCCGCGCAGCAGGCGGGAGTCGAGGGCCACGGCCAGGCCGGTGGCCAGGGCCAGCATGACCGGTACCTGGACGGCGAGGAGGACCGCGGTGTTCTTCAGGGCCGTCCAGAACAGCGGGTCGTGCAGCAGCCGTTCGTAGTTGTCGGTGCCGGCGAACGTCCGGGTGCCGCCGGCCGTCCGGTGCAGGCTGAGCACGAACGACGAGGCGATGGGGTAGAGCCGGAACACCGCGAACAGCAGCAGGGCGGGCAGCACGAAGAGGTACGGGGCGGGGCGCCGGCGCGCACGGCGGCGGGGTGGCGCCGCCGCCCGGGCGGCCGTGTCCACCGCGGTCACCGGACGGCCTTGCGGCCCGTCTGCCGGGCGAGCTGGTCGGCCGCGTCCCGGAGCACGGCGGCCGGGTCGGCGCCCTTGAGGAGCACCTTGGACTGGGCGTCGGTGACCAGCTTCAGGGCGCGGGCGTAGTCGGCGGTGTAGTCGAAGGCGGGCTGCGGGGCCTTGAGCGCGGCGAGGAAGGTCTCGCCCTTGCGCTGACCGCTGAAGAAGGCGGAGGGCTCGTGGAAGAGGGCGTCCTCGTAGGCGGCCATCAAGGCCGGGGCGATGCCCTTGTCGCGGTAGATCCGCACCTGTGAGGCCGGGCGGGTGAGGGCGAACTCGACGAAGGACCAGGCGGCGGCCCGGTGCCTGCTGCCGCCCGCCACCGCGAGGTGGGTGGAGTTCACCGTGGCGGCGGTGGAGCCGCCGCGCCGTACGGCCGGGGGCAGGCGGACCTTCCACTTCCCGGCCTCGCCGGGGACCTGCTCCTCGATGATCCCGCCGAACCAGGTGGGCATGGGCTGGACTGCCGTGGTGCCCTGCTTCAGGGCGCTCATCAGGGCGTTCCAGCCCCCGGCGAGGTCGGCGACCAGCTCCGCGTCGTTGAGGGTCTTGATCAGGGTCATGGCCCTGACGGCCTCGGGGGAGCCGAGGGTGATCCGCCCCTCCAGGTCGAAGTAGAAGGCGCCCTGGAGCTGGAGCAGCATCTGGAAGAAGTTGGCGGCGTCGGCCTGGGAGGCGGGCTTGTCGAGGCCGATCAGGAACGTGCCGGTCCTCGCCTTCAGCTGCTTGCCCGCCTCGACGGTGTCGTCCCAGGTCTGGAGGGCCTCGGCGTCCACCCCGGCCTTCTCGAAGAGGTCCGCGCGGTACCAGAAGCCGGCGGAGTTGGCCTCCCAGGGCAGGGCGTTGACCCGCTTCCCGTCGGGCGAGACGGTCTGCCACAGGCCCGGGGCGAAGGCGTCCTCGTGGGCGGTCGCGCCCAGCGGCGCCAGGTCGGCGAGGCCGCCGGGGAACTTCTCGACGTAGCCGGGGAGGTAGTCCACCCCGATGTGCAGGACGTCGGCGAGGCCCTGGCCGCCGGCCGCCAGACCGGTGGTGATCTTGTCCCAGATGGCCGGGTTGCCGATGTCCTCGACGGTGACCTCGATCCCCGGGTACTTCGCGTGGAACTCCGGTATCAGCGCCGTGAGTTCGGCGGCCGGGCCCTGCCAGGACCAGACGGTGATCCGGCCCTTGTCCTTCTCGCCGTCGGCCCCGCCGGCCGCTGCGGTGTCCGAGCCGCCGGAACAGCCGGCGGCGGCAGCGAGCGCGAGGCCCGCCCCGATCGCGCCGCCCGCCCGCAGCACGCTGCGACGGTCAACTTCCATGCGCATCCCCTCCGTTGGTTGCTGGCTGGCCGGAACTCAATCACGCGGCTGATCGAATTGCAAGGTATCGGTGAAAACTTTCAGTCTGGTCGCGCAATCAAGCTTGTCTGATCCATTGCATGGCCGTCATCCGGCTTGCTAGCGTGCCGCGCGCCCGCCTCGTGGCAGACGAGGATCCAGACGCCCGGGAGAAGCCGATGACGCGTTCCCGCACCGCCCTGCTCACCGCACTGGCCCTGCTCGCCCCGCTCGCCGCCCTGACCCTGGCCGGCCCCGCCGCCCCGGCGCGGGCCGCCGGGTCCCTCCCGGGGCCGGACGGCGGGAACCCCGCCCCCGCCCCGCTCGCCGTCGTCAACCCCGGCTTCGAACAGGGCGCCACCGGCTGGGAGTTCACCGCCGGGACCGGCGTGGCCACCAACTACCCGCACGGCGGGGCCCGCCTGGTCTACCTCGACGCGGGGGCCGGGAAGAAGGTCGCGCAGACCCTCACCGCCACCGGGCCCGGCGCCTACGACGTCTCCGCCTGGATCGCCACCGGCGGCGCGGGCGGCCGCTTCACCGCACGTGTCAACGGCGCCGAGCGGGCCGCGCAGGTGCTGCCCGCGGGATCTGCCTACCGGCGCCGGACCCTCAGCCGGATCGTGCTCGCCGCCGGCGACCGGCTGGAGATCGCCTTCGAGTCGGGGGAGGGCTGGGTCAACGCCGACGACCTGATGCTCTCGCCGGCCGCTCCCGCCGACCCCCGGGTCAGCTCCTCCGACCCGAAGATCGTCGAGATGTTCGACTGGGCCAAGCGCAAGGCCAACAGCTGGGTCCAGCTCCCGGGCACCGAGGGCCCGCTGAACGTGGACGAGAACAACCGCGCCGGCACCGGCACCGGCGCGTACGGGCCCTCGTACTGGGCGGGCTACGCCAACCGCAGCGGCTACTACTCCCGCGACGCGGCCCACCAGCTGGCCGGCGCCGGCGTCCTGGGCCTGTACGCCGAGAACCGGGCCGTGCTGCGCAGCTTCGCAGCCTCCGCCACCGCCGAGCAGAAGTACTACCCGGTCTGGGCCCTCAACTTCGACGGCCGCAGCCCCCTGGCGATCGACTACCGCGGCCCGTCCCTCTTCGTCCGCGAGGTCCCCGCCACCTTCGAGCTGGTGCAGAAGGCCGAGGAGGCCTACCGCTGGAGCGGGGACCGCTCCTACCTCACCGACCCCGTGCTCTGGGACTTCTACCGGCACGCCACCGGGGAGTTCGTCGACCTGCACGACGGGCTCAAGGACAACGGCCCCGTCAAGGTCGCCGAGGGCACCGGCCGGGGCATCTTCCAGGGCACCGCCAGCTACAACGAGCAGGGCGGCGAGCCGCTGGCCGAGGCGGGCGACGGCATCGCCGCCCAGTACCGCGCGTACACGGCGGTGGCCGCCCTGGCCAGGGCCAAGGGGGACCGCGCGCTCGCCGCCGCCTACGACACCCGCGCCCGCGACCTGAAGGCGTACTTCAACACGGTCTGGAGCGGTTCCGGATCGGGCGCCGACATGGTGCGCGGCTGGACGACCGACGGGCGCCCGCTGACCGGCTGGGGCAAGGAGAACAGCTGGTTCATGCCGATGAAGCAGATCATCGACCCGGGCCCGCGCAGGGAGGCCTACCTCGACTACATCGACCGGGAGGCGTCGGGCGAGGGCCGCCCCGACAACATCGAGGCCCTCACCTACCTCCCGGACACCTTCTTCGCCAACAATCGCCCGGACACCGCCTGGAAGTGGATGCAGCAGGTCTACGACCAGAAGGACCTCCAGCACGTCAACGCCGCCCAGGGCGCCAACGGCGACTACCCCGAGGTCTCCTTCACGCTCCTCGGCCAGACCGTCGAGGGCCTCCTCGGCGTCACCCCCGACGCGCCCGCCCGCCGGCTGACCACCCGGTCCGGGCTGCCCGCCGGCATGGACTGGCTGAAGGTCGACGACCTGCGGGTGGGGAGGTCCGGCTTCTCGCTGCGGCACGACGGGAACCGCGCCTCGACCCTCACCAACACCTCCGGGACGGACCGCTGGACCTGGGAGGCCCGCTTCCCGGGCACCTGGTCGTCCATACGGGTGGACGGGGTGCCGGTGCCGGTGCGGACCAAGGTGGTGGACGGGGTGACGTACACCTACGCCACCCCGTCCGTGGCCCCCGGCCGCACGGTTACGGTCCGGGTGGGCTGAGGCCCGGGGCTCCGTCCCGCCCGCCGCCGGCATCGTGCGGGCGATCGCCGTCGATTCCGCGGCGGCGGGTCCGGGCGGCCGACCCCGCCGGCCGGGCCCCGACCGGGACCGCCGGCGGGCGGCCGGTGCCCCGATCCGCAGGGGTGGCCGTCCGGGCCCGCCGGATAGGGCAAGATCGGGGGATGTCTGATCGCATCATCGCCGCCTGTGACGGGGCGGCCAAGGGAAACCCCGGCCCGGCCGGATGGGCGTGGGTCATCGCGGACGCCGGGGGCCGGCCCGAGCGCTGGGAGGCCGGCCCGCTGGGGCGCGCCACCAACAACGTCGGAGAGCTCACCGCCCTCCAGCGCCTGCTGGAGGCCGTGGAGCCGGGTACCGCGCTCCAGGTGCGGATGGACTCCCAGTACGCCATGAAGGCCGTGACCCAGTGGCTGCCGAACTGGAAGCGCAACGGCTGGAAGACCGCGGCGGGCAAGCCCGTCGCCAACCGGGAGATCGTCGAGCGGATCGACTCCCTGCTCGCCGAGCGTGACGTCGAGTTCCGCTACGTACCGGCCCACCGGGAGGACGGCGACCACCTGAACGCCATCGCCGACCAGGCCGCCAGCGACGCCGCCGTCAGCCAGGAGCCCGCCGGCACCGCCCACGGCGCCACGGCCGTCCCCGTGCCGGCCCCGTCCCGCACCGCCCCGTCCCGTACGGCCCCGTCCCGTACGGCCCCGGCGCGGGGGACCGCCTCCGGGGGCGGCGCCGCCCGCTCCGGGGTGCGCACCATCACGGCGAAGTTCCGCGGCACCTGCCCCTGCGGGCAGCCGTACGCGGCCGGCGAGAAGATCGCCAAACTGGGGGCCCGCTGGGGGCACCCGGACTGCCGCGCAGCCGCCGCTCCCGCCTGACCCGAAGGGGGGAGCGGGGCGGCCCGACACGACGCCACGGGCGCCGCGCCGCCGCGCCGGGGGCCGTGAGCGCCCGGAAGTGCTACAACTGGGGGCGTGACCCCTTCTCGCCACCCGTGCCGGGCACGTCGGTGCGGTCACCTCTAGGCAGCCGATCCCGAAGCGTCGCCAGACAGGTATTCGTCCTCCAGGTGGCGATCGTGGTGTTGCTCGCGGGCGGCGCGCTCCTGGCGCTGCTCCTCCAGTCGCACCACGACATCGACCGCGAGGCGCGCAACCGGTCCGTGGCCGTCGCACAGACGTTCGCGCACTCCGTGGGCCTCCAGCCGGCGCTGAAGTCGGCGAACCCCTCGGCGATCCTGCAACCGGTCGCCGAGCGGACCCGCAAGGACGCCGGGGTGGACTTCATCGTGGTGATGGACACCCAGGGCATCCGGTACACCCACCCCCAGCCGGCACGCATCGGCCAGCGGTTCGTGGGCACCATCGGGCCCTCCCTCGCCGGCCACACCTACACCGAGAGCGTGAACGGACCCCTCGGCAAGGAGATCCAGGCGGTGGTGCCGGTCACGGCACCCGACGGCAAGGTCGTCGGGCTGGTGTCGGCGGGGCTGACGGTGAAGAACGTGAGCGGCGTCGTCAACCGCCAGCTCCCCGTCATCCTGCTGTCCATCGCCATCGGCCTGGCCCTGGCCACCGCCGGCACGGCCCTGATCACCAGACGGCTGAACCGGCAGACCCACGGCCTGGGCCCGCTCGAGATGACCCGCATGTACGAACACCACGACGCGGTGCTCCACGCCGTCCGCGAAGGGGTGCTGATCATCGACGGGGACGGCCGGCTGCTGCTCGCCAACGACGAGGCCCGACGCCTGCTCGGGCTGCCGGAGGACACCGACGGCAGCCGCATCGGGGACGTGCCGGGCCTGGACCGCCCGATGGCCGACCTGCTGCTCTCCGGCCGGGTGGCCACCGACGAGGTGCTGGAGACCGGGGACCGGCTGCTCGTCGTCAACCAGCGGCGCACCCACCCCCAGGGCCGGGCCGACGGCGGCACGGTGGTCACCATCCGCGACTCCACCGAGATGCAGGTCCTGACCAGCCGCGCGGAGACGGCCCGCCGGCGCCTCAAGCTGCTCTACGACGCCGGCGGCGACATCGGCACCACCCTCGACGTCGTCCGCACCGCCGAGGAGCTCGCCGACGTCGCCGTCCCCCGCTTCGCCGACTACGTCACCGTCGACCTGGCCGAGGCGGTCCTCGACGGGGACGAGCCCGGACCGGGAGCGGACATGCGCCGCACCGCGGTCAGCGGCATCCGCTCCGACCACCCCCTCTACCCCCGCGGGCTGCTGATCGACTTCCTGCCGTCCACCCCCCAGGCGCGCGGATACGGCACCGGCAAGGCCGAGCTGGTGCCCGACCTGTCCGCCGAGCCGGGCTGGCTCGCCCAGGACCCCCAGCGCACCCGCGCCATCATCGAGTACGGGATCCACTCGCTGATCGCGGCCCCGCTCACCGCCCGCGGCGTGGTCCTCGGCGTGGTCAACTTCTGGCGCGCGCGCAAGCCCGAGCCCTTCGACGAGGACGACCTGTCACTGGCCGTCGAGCTGGTCGCCCGGGCCGCCGTCAGCATGGACAACGCGCGCCGCTACACCCGCGAGCACGCCCTCGCCGTGACCCTCCAGCGCAGCCTGCTGCCGCGCGCCCTGCCGGAGCAGAGCGCCGTGGACGTGGCGCACTTCTACCTGCCCGCGCAGTCCGGGGTGGGCGGGGACTGGTTCGACGTGATCCCGCTGCCCGGATGCCGGGTCGCGCTGGTCGTCGGGGACGTGGTCGGGCACGGCCTGCACGCCGCCGCGACCATGGGGCGGCTGCGGACGGCGGTGCACAACTTCTCCTCCCTCGACCTCGCCCCCGACGAGATCCTCGCCCGCCTCGACGACCTCGTCCAGCGCATCGACCACGACGACGAGGGCGGCGACACGAGCGGCTCCGTCCTCGGCGCCACCTGCCTGTACGCCGTATACGACCCGGTCTCCCGGCGCTGCACCATGGCCCGGGCCGGACACCTGCCGCCCCTGGTGGCCGCCCCCGACGGCACCACCGAGATCGTGGACCTGCCGGCCGGGCCCCCGCTGGGCCTCGGCGGGATGCCCTTCGAGACGGCCGAGCTGGACCTGGCGGAGGGCAGCCGCCTCGTCCTGTACACGGACGGGCTGATCGAGGAGCGCGGCCGGGACATCGGCGAGGGGCTGGAACTCCTGCGCACCGCGCTGAGCGGCGCCGACGGGGACCCGCGCGAGACCTGCCGGGAGGTCCTCGACCTGCTGCTGCCGACCCGCCCGGCCGACGACGTGGCCCTCCTCGTCGCCCGGACCCGCACCCTGGGCCCGGACCGGGTCGCCGAGTGGGACGTGCCGTTCGAGGCCAGTGCCGTCGGGGAGATCCGCAACGCGGCCGCCCGTACCGTCGACGGGTGGGGCCTGCCGGAGCTCGGCTTCGCCACGGAGCTGATCCTCAGCGAGCTGGTCACCAACGCCCTGCGGCACGGCAGCGCCCCGGTGCGGGTACGGCTGCTGCACGACCACGGCCTGACCTGCGAGGTCTGGGACGGCAGCAGTACTGCTCCGCACCTGCGGTACGCCGCCACCACGGACGAGGGCGGCCGCGGCCTGTTCCTGGTGGCGCAGCTCAGCGAGCACTGGGGCACCCGCTACACCCCCGGGGGCAAGGTCATCTGGGCGGAGCTGGGGCCACCGGGCGCCGCCGAAGCGGAACCGGACCCCACGGCCTTCCTCCTGGACGCGGACCCCCTCTGAGACGGCACCGGGAAGGCCCGGGGAAGGCCCGGGGACGGCCCGGAGCGGGCCCGCGGGACCGCCCCGGGCCGCTCCGGCGGGCGCGGCCCGGACCGCCGCCCACCCGCTCCGCGAGGTCGGCCCGGACCGCCTCCGGGCGCGCTCCCGGACGCCCCGGCGGGCCTTACCGCCGGTACCCCTTCCGGGTATCCCTCCCGGACACCCCCCGATGATCATCCGCGGCGGCCCATGGGGCAGAATCCGGAACGCCGGACACGACCCATTCCGGCGGCACAGCACCGGTTACCCCCGGCCCTACGCACGACAGGAGCACGTCCCTTGACCGAGGACAGGCGCGAACAGGTCCGACCCTTCCTGCGTGCGGGGGAGCACCTCGTCGCCGTGTGCGCGTACGAGCTCGGTCCGGGCGTACCCACCCCGCCGGAGGAGCTCCTCCCCCCGGCCGACCCCTCCGCGCTCCACCGCCGGATCGAGGCCAAGCTGCCGCGGCCGCTGGCCCAGCTGGTCCGGAGCCGCGTCATCGACCCCCGGCGCTCGCGGCCCGCCGCCGCGGCGGCCGCGGTGGACCGGCTGCCGGACGCCGTGGACCAGCTCGGCACCCGGCTGATGCACGGCAAGAGCATGGAGGGCGGCTGGCAGAGCGCGGCCGGGCACTTCCTCATCAGCCGCGCCGGAGCGCGCGGGTCGGTCACCGGCGTCCTCGCCGTCACCGACCGGCGCTGGTTCGGCCTCAGCGACGTCTCGCACCTGTGGCAGTCGACGCCCGTGATGAAGGAGTACTGGGAAGTACCCCGTCCGGCCGTCGCCGCCGTCCGCGCCAAGCCCACGGGCGTGCTCCAGCGGGGGCGCATGGACCTGGAGTTCACGGACGGCTCCTGGGTCGCCCTGCTGGCCTCGGTGCCCGCGCAGGCCGTGTCCTTCGCGGAGGCCGCCGCCCACTACCGCTGAGCCCCCGGGCGCGGGCCCGCCCTGCCCGAACCCGCCGGCGGTGGGACGATCGTGTCGGGGCAGGTGTGACACACCCGCGGGGCTCGGGCCACTCGAAGGAGGAGGCGTGGGCGTGGTGGGCCCCCGGTCGCCCGCATCGCCGACGGACCCGGAGCGCGGCGGGCGCCCCGGCATGCCGGCCGGCACGGTCTGCGCCCCGACCGCCGTCGTCCTCGCGCTGCTGCCCCTGCGGTCGCCCCCTCCGACCCCGCCCTCATCGCCGCCTTCGCCCTCGCGTACGCGGCCACCCCGGCCGGACCGTTCCTCCCGGCGCGGCGCCGGTGCCGGGGCGGCGGCCGGGCGGGGCCGGCCCGATTGCCGGGGCCGCGCGTGGGCAGGCGCCGGGCATGACCTTCGAGCACCCCGCGAAGAAGACCCGCGAGGGGCGGCGCGGCCGCTTCGAGACCCTCGCCGAGCTGGCCTCGAACTTCACGAGCTCCGCGGCCTTCCTGCTCCTGTGCCTCACCCTGGTGGCCGCGTTCGCCGCCGTCCACCTGGCCCGGCTGCCCATGGAGTGGCAGCACCTCGCGGGCGACGCCATGGGCGCCCTGTCCCTCCTGCTGCTGGCCCTGCTGAAGAACTCCGAGCGGCGCGCCGAACACGCCATCCAGCGCAAGCTGGACGCCATCGCCGGCGCCCTCCTGGAACAGCAGGCGGGCGACGGGACCCGGGCGCGCCGGGACCTGGAGGACGCCATCGGCATGGAGGACCGCCTCTAGACGAGTCGTTCCGAAGTGATCGTGATCAGCTTGTCGATGGGCCAAGGGGCCATTCGACGGCCTGCTGCCGGCCCGCGGACGTGCACGGCAGCTGCAGAATCCCTCCCCGGGGTTTCAACTCAGCTGGTCGCGCACGAGATCAAGGAATGCCTGTCGGCTCGGACGGATGTGCGCCCAGACTTTCTCGTCCTGCGGCTCTCCCCGGTCTTCGGGACCCTTCCTGATCACCTCCTGTACGGCCCACGCGAGGCTGCGTGCCGCTTCGCTGACCTCGGAGGTGCACAGCACGTGGATCGTCTTCTGCGTCACCCACACCCTGTCAAGGACCTGCCTTGCCCGGGCCTGCCACTGCTCGTCGGCCAGGTTGTGGTGATGCCGATCCACCGCGACCCGTTCGGCTTCCTGCACCGCAGACAGAAATTCGATGAGGTGAGTGAGACGTTCGTTGCGGCGCGCCTCGGCAAGTTCACGAACACTGCGGCGCTCCTCGCCGCGTTCCATGGCGCGTCCTGCCGAGCGCTGGGCCAGCATCGACATGAAGCCGCCGAGCAGGACGCCGATGAGCGGCGCAAGCGTTGTCCACATAGTGTCCGACTATGACATGGATGGCATGAGCATGGCGCGGGCTCGGCGATCTCGGGCCGGACCGGGACACGCAGGCGGCCGGGTCGGCGCAGCCTTCGACGACCGCTTCCGGATCAGGCCGGTCCCGGGGCCGACTGGCCCCCCGGCCGGGCCGCTTTCGGGTGACACCGCCGCCCGCCTGCGCCCCCGCCCCCGGCTCCCCGCGCCACGATCTCAGGCGGCCGGTCATGACCCGGTCACGACCTGCCGATCGGGCCGGGCGCCACCGCGCCCCGGCCCCGGAGCGCCGCGGGAGACCCCACGTGCACGTCCTGCTCCTCGCGAGCGCGTTCAACAGCCTCACCCAGCGGGTCCACGCCGAGCTCCGCGACCACGGCCACAGCGTGGTCGTCGAACTCGCCCTCCCGCACCTCCCCCTCGCCGAGACCGTCCGCCGCCACGCGCCCGACCTCGTCCTCGCCCCGATGCTGCGCACCGCGGTCCCCGAAGAGGTCTGGTCCGCCCACCCCTGTCTGATCGTGCATCCGGGCCCGGTCGGCGACCGCGGCCCCTCCTCCCTCGACCGGGCCGTCCAGGAGCGGTGCCCCCGCTGGGGGGTGACCGTCCTCCAGGCCGAGGCCGAGATGGACGCCGGCCCCGTCTGGGCCACCGCCGGCTGCACCGTCCCGGCGGTGGGCAAGAGCGACCTCTACCGCGGGGAGATCGCCGACGCGGCCCTGGAGGCCGTCCTGCTGGCCGTGGAGCGCTTCGCCTCCGGGACGTACGTCCCACAGCCCCAGAGCGGCGGCCTCGCCCGCCCCGCCCTGCGCCAGGACGGCCGCCGCATCGACTGGGAGACGGACACCACCGAGCGGGTCCTGCGGGTGCTGCGCGCCGCCGACTCCCGGCCCGGCGTACGCGACGACCTGCTCGGCGGGGACTGGTACCTGCACGGCGGCCACCCCGAGGACCGGCTGCGCGGCCGTCCCGGCGAGCTCCTGGCCACCCGGGCCGGCGCGGTCTGCCGCGCCACGGCCGACGGCGCCGTCTGGATCCCCGAACTGCGGGCCCGCCACGACCCCGGGCAGCCGCAGGCCCCCCGGCTCCCGGCCGTCCTCGCCCTCGGCGACCGGCTGCCCCCGCTGCGCGAACACCCCGCGCCCCTGCACACCGACCCCCGCCGCCGCACCTGGTCCGACATCGGCTACCGGGAGGAGGGGCCGGTGGGCTTCCTCTCGTTCTCCTTCCCGTCCGGGGCGATGAGCACCGACCGCTGCCGCCGGCTGCTGGCGGCCTACCGGACCGCCCTGTCCCGCCCGACGTCGGTCCTCGTCCTCGGCGGCGGCCGCGACTTCTTCTCCAACGGCATCCACCTGGGCGTGATCGAGGCGGCGGCCGACCCGGCCGCCGAGTCCTGGGCCAACATCAACGCCATGGACGACCTGGTCGAGGCCGTCCTGACCACCACCGACCGGCTCGTGGTCGCCGCCCTCGGCGGGAACGCCGCCGCCGGCGGGGCCATGCTGGCCCTCGCCGCCGACGAGGTCTGGTGCCGCTCCGGCACGGTCCTCAACCCCCACTACCGGCTGATGGGCCTGTACGGCTCCGAGTACTGGACGTACACCCTGGCGGCCCGTGTCGGCGAGGCCGCGGCCGCCCGGATCACCGGGGACGCCCTGCCGCTGAGCGCCGCCGCAGCCCTCGGCCTGGGCCTGTCCGACCGTACGATCGCCTGCCCGCCGGAGGCCTTCGCCGGCGAGACGGCGCGGCTCGCGGCCCGGCTGGCGGCCCTGCCCGCCACCTCCTCGCGCATCGCCGCCAAGAAGGCCCGCCGGGAGCAGGACGAGGCCCGGCGCCCGCTGGCCGCCTACCGGGAGGCCGAGCTGGCCCGGATGAAGCGGACCTTCGACGACCCGCAGGCCCCCTACCACGCCCTGCGCCGGGCCTTCGTGCGCAAGGAGCCCCCGCGGGAGACCCCGCCCCACCTCACGCGCCGCACCGCCCCCGCACCCGGCGGCGGACGCCCGGCCGGCCCCGGCGTCACTGGACCGGCCGTACAGGACAGCGCGTCCCCCACGGGGCCCTGCTAGCAAGGAAGAGGCGCGGGCCCCCGTCCGCCCCCTCACCGCCCCCTCCGCATCCCCTCCAAGGAGGCCCCGCATGGATGCAGCAACGTCGGACCCGGCCGAGGACCCGACGATCCACATCCTCTGGATCAACGCCGGACTGAGCTGTGACGGCGACTCGGTCTCCCTCACGGCGGCCATGCAGCCGAGCATCGAGGAGATCGTCACGGGCACCCTCCCGGGCCTGCCCAAGATCGCCGTGCACTGGCCCCTGATCGACTTCGAGTGCGGCCCCGTCGGCGGCGCCGACACCTTCATCGAATGGTTCTTCAAGGGGGAGCGGGGCGAGATCGACCCGTTCGTGCTCGTCGTCGAGGGATCGATCCCCAACGAGTCCGTCAAACCCGAGGGCTACTGGTGCGGCTTCGGCGACGACCCCCGCACCGGGCAGCCGATCACCACCAGCGAGTGGATCGACCGGCTCGCCCCCAAGGCGCTCGCGGTCGTGGCCATCGGCACCTGCGCCACGTACGGCGGCATCCACGCCATGGAGGGCAACCCGACCGGCGCCATGGGCGTGCCCGACTACCTCGGCTGGGACTGGACCTCCAAGGCGGGCATCCCGATCGTCTGCGTGCCCGGCTGCCCCATCCAGCCCGACAACTTCTCCGAGACCCTGACCTACCTGCTGTACCAGGCGGCGGGCTCGGCCCCGATGATCCCCCTGGACGACAAGCTGCGCCCGACCTGGCTGTTCGGGCAGACCGTCCACGAGGGCTGCGACCGCGCCGGGTACTACGAGCAGGGCCAGTTCGCCGAGGCCTACGACTCCCCGCAGTGCCTGGTCCGGCTCGGCTGCTGGGGCCCGGTCGTCAAGTGCAACGTCCCCAAGCGCGGCTGGATGAACGGCATCGGGGGCTGCCCCAACGTCGGCGGCATCTGCATCGCCTGCACCATGCCCGGCTTCCCCGACAAGTTCATGCCCTTCATGGACGCGCCCCCCGGATCCGCCGTGTCCGCGAAGGCCAGCGGAGCGTACGGGGCCGTGGTCCGAAGGCTCCGCGCGGTCACCCTGCACACCGTCGACCGCGAACCGAAGTGGCGCAACGCCGGCCGCACGCTCACCACCGGCTACCGCCCGCCCTGGTGACGGGCCGCCCTCCCACCGATCCCACCCACCCCGTACGAACGAAGGGTCACGGCACAGACGATGGCAGCGAAGACGAACGCGGCCGGTGACGGCAGCGGCCTGGTCGAGATGGCCTGGGATCCGATCACCCGGATCGTGGGCAGCCTCGGCATCCACACGAAGATCGACTTCAAGCAGAAGCGCGTCGCCGAGTGCTACAGCACCTCATCGGTCTTCCGCGGCTACAGCGTCTTCATGCGAGGCAAGGACCCCCGCGACGCGCACTTCATCACCAGCCGCATCTGCGGCATCTGCGGGGACAACCACGCCACCTGCTCCGTCTACGCCCAGAACATGGCCTACGGGGTGAAGCCGCCCCACCTCGCCGAGTGGATCATCAACCTCGGCGAGTCGGCGGAGTACATGTTCGACCACAACATCTTCCAGGAGAACCTGGTCGGGGTCGACTACTGCGAGAAGATGGTCCGCGAGACCAACCCCGGCGTCCTCGAACTCGCCGAGCGCACCGAGGCCCCGCACGCCGCCGACCACGGCTACCGCACCATCGCCGACATCATGCGCTCCCTCAACCCCATCGAGGGCGAGTTCTACCGCGAGGCCCTCCAGGTCAGCCGGTACACGCGCGAGATGTTCTGCCTGATGGAGGGGCGCCACGTGCACCCCTCCACCCTCTACCCGGGCGGCGTCGGCACCATCGCGTCCGTGCAGCTGTTCACCGACTACATGAGCCGCCTCATGCGGTACTGCGAGTTCATGAAGCGGGTCGTCCCGCTCCACGACGACCTGTTCGACTTCTTCTACGAGGCCCTCCCCGGCTACGAGGAGGTCGGCCGCCGGCGCGTGCTGCTGGGCTGCTGGGGCGCCCTCAACGACCCCGAGCACTGCGACTTCACGTACGCCAACATGACCGACTGGGGACGGAAGATGTTCGTCACCCCGGGCGTCGTCGTCGACGGCAAGCTGGTCACCAACGACCTCACCCGGATCAACCTCGGCATCCGCATCCTGCTCGGCAGCTCCTACTACGACGACTGGGAGGGCCACGAGCAGTTCGTCACCCACGACCCGCTCGGCAACCCCGTCGACCCCCGCCACCCCTGGAACCAGCACACCATCCCCGCCCCGCAGAAGCGGAACTTCGACGACAAGTACAGCTGGGTGATGTCCCCCCGCTGGTTCGACGGCAAGGACCACCTGGCGCTCGACACCGGCGGCGGCCCCATCGCCCGCCTGTGGTCCACGGCCCTGTCCGGGCTCGTCGACGTCGGCTACGTCAAGGCCACCGGCCACAGCGTGGTCATCACCCTGCCGCGCACCATGACCAAGCCCGAGACCACCTTCGAGTGGAAGATCCCGAAGTGGTCCAACGCGCTGGAGCGCAACCGCGCCCGCACCTACTTCCAGGCGTACGCGGCGGGCATCGCCCTGCACTGCGCCGAGCAGGGCCTGGCCGAGGTCCGCGCCGGACGCACGCAGACCTGGGAGAAGTTCGAGGTCCCCGACCAGTCCATCGGCTGCGGCTTCACCGAGGCCGTCCGCGGCGTCCTCTCCCACCACATGGTGATCCGCGACGGGAAGATCGCCAACTACCACCCCTACCCGCCGACCCCGTGGAACGCGAGCACCCGCGACACCTTCGGCACACCGGGACCGTACGAGGACGCCGTGCAGAACACCCCGATCTTCGAGGAGAACACCCCGGAGAACTTCAAGGGCATCGACATCATGCGCGCCGTGCGCAGCTTCGACCCCTGTCTGCCGTGCGGGGTCCACATGTACGTGGGCGGCGGCAAGACCGTGAAGTCCCTGCACGTGCCCACCGGCCTGAGCGGACTGGGCGGATGAGCGCCGCCGCCGCCGACGCCCGGCGGGCGGGGGAGCGGGTCGAGGAGGTCCTCGACGGGCTGGCCGCGTCCGGGGACCGCGCCGCCTGCGAGGCAGCCGAGGAACTCGTCCGCGTCCTCATGGAGTTCTACGGGGCCGGCCTCGCCCGGATCACCGAGCGGCTCGGCACCCGGGCGCTCGCCCCGCTGCTGGACGACGACCTCGTGGCGAGCCTGCTCACCCTGCACGGCCTGCACCCCGAGGACGTCGACACCCGCATCGGACGGGCCCTGCGCGCCGCCGGCGCCCCCGTCGAGCGCCTCGGATTCGACGCGGCCACCGGAGTCCTGCGGCTGCGCACCACCCCCGCCGCGGCCGCCGGCTGCGGCTGCGGCTCCGGCGCCACGGACGCCACCCGCACCGCCCTGGAGGACGCCCTGGCCTGCTTCGCCCCCGAGGTCACCGGCGTCGACCTCGAAACGGCCGCGCCCCCGGCCCCCCTGCTCCAGATCGGCACCCGCCCGCACACCCCGGCCCGGGTGCCGTGACGGGCCCCCGCCCCCGGGGGCTGCGCCGGTTCACCGGCCCCCGCCCGCCCCGGCCCGAGAGCTGCGGACTGTGCGCGGCACCCGTGCCCCCGGACGGCCACCGCCACCTGGTGGAGACCGAGCAGCGGGCCCTGGTCTGCGCCTGCACCGCCTGCGCCCTGCTCTTCGACCGGCCGGGGGCGGCCACCGGCCGCTACCGCGCCGTCCCGGACCGCTATCTCAGCGACCCCTCCCACCCGCTGGACGACGCGGCCTGGGAACGGCTGCGGATCCCCGTCGGCGTGGCCTTCCTCTTCCGCAACGCCGCCCTCGGCCGGCTGGTCGCGCTCTACCCGAGCCCCGCCGGGGCCACCGAGAGCGAACTCGACCCGGACACCTGGCAGTCCGTGCTCGGCGGCGGCCGGCTCGCCGCGCTCCTCGAACCCGACGTGGAGGCACTCCTGCTGCACCACACGCCCGGCCGCACCACCTGCCACCTCGTGCCCATCGACGTCTGCTACGCACTCGTCGGGCGGATGCGGCTGCACTGGCGCGGCTTCGACGGCGGGGCCGAGGCCCGGGCCGCCCTCGACACCCTGTTCGCGCAGGTCGAGGCCCGCGCCAAGGTGCTCGCGGAGGCCGGCCCCACATGACCGCCCTCACCTTCACCTGCACCGGGGTCCGCGCCGACCCGTACGCCGCCGGCCCCACCCTCGTCCTGCGGCTGCGCATCACCGCGGACCCCGGCACGCCGGTCCACGCCCTCGCCCTGCGCTGCCAGATCCGCATCGAACCGGCCCGGCGCGGCTACGGCCCCGAGGAGGCCGAGGGCCTCGCCGACCTGTTCGGCGACCGCTCCCGCTGGGGGACCACACTGCGGCCCGTGCAGTTCGCCCAGGTCGGCCTGATGGTGCCCGGCTTCACCGGGGAGACCGAGACCGACCTCGTCGTCCCCTGCACCTACGACATGGACATCGCCTCCACCCGGTACTTCAACGCCCTCCGGGACGGCGAGGTCCCGCTCCTGCTGCTCTTCTCCGGCACCGCCTTCACCGGGGCCGGCGGATTCCGCGTCGAACCCGTGCCCTGGGACCGCGAGGCCGCGTTCCGGATGCCGGTCGCCGTCTGGCAGGAGATGGTCGAACAGCACTTCCCCGGCTGCGGATGGCTGCGGCTGCCCCGGGACACCATGGCCGCACTGCTCGCCTTCCGCTCCCGCCACTCCCTCGCCTCCTGGGAGAGCACCCTGCGCGCCCTGCTGGACGCAGCCGAACCCCCCGTGCCGCCGCCGCTCCCGCTGCCCGGGGCGCCGGCGCCCCGCGTCACCGAGAGGGCGGTGCCATGACCACCACGGCATCCACGACCACCGCCTCCCGCCCGGGCCGGCGCTTCGACACGGCCCGCCAGGTGGCGGACGCCGTCCTCTTCGAGGGCTACGTCCTCTACCCGTACCGGGCCTCCGCCGCCAAGAACCGGATGCGCTGGCAGTTCGGCGTCCTCGTCCCGCCCGCCTGGGCCCCCGAGCAGGGCGAGCACAGCCTCCAGCGGACCGAGGTCCTCATGGAGCCGCGCGGCGCCGCGACCCTCTCCCTCGAACTGCGCTTCCTGCACGCCCAGCGCCGCACCGTCCAACGGGTCCGCGCCGACGGCACGTTCGAGGACACGGCCGGACTCCACCTGCCCGACCGGGTCCTCGTCCCCTGGGACGAGGGCACCGAGGAGCGGGTCGAACTGCGCGTCGCCGTACCCGAGCTGACGGAGAAGGAGATCGTCCTCCCCTTCGCCCGCCCCGCCCGCGAGGACACCGAACCGGTGCTCGACGAGCACGGCCGGACCGTCGGCCGCCTGGTACGGCGCACCCGGGAGGTCGAGGGCGTCGTCCGCCTCCACGCCGAGGAACTCGACTGCCCCTACCGGGTCCTCAGGCTCACGGCCGTGGTCGAGAACACCAGCGCCTGGACCCCGGACGCCCCGGGCACCGCCCGCGAGGAGGCCCTGCCCCGCTCCCTCGTCGCCGCCCACCTGATGCTGGGCCTGACCCCGGGCTCCTTCCTGTCCATGACCGACCCGCCCGAATGGGCCCGGCCCGCCGTCGCCGCCTGCGCCAACCTGCACACCTGGCCCGTCCTGGCCGGCGAGGACGGCCGCGCCGACGTGGTCCTCTCCTCCCCGATCATCCTGGAGGACCACCCCGCCATCGCCCCCGAGAGCGCCGGCGCGATGTACGACGCCACCGAGATCGACGAGATCCTCGCCCTGCGCACCGCCGCCCTCACCGACCAGGAGAAGCGCGAGGCGCGCGGTACCGACCCGCGCGCCGCGGCCGTCGTCGACCTGGCCGACTCCCTGCCGCCCGAGGTGCTGGAGCGGCTGCACGGAGCGATCCGCTCCCTGCGCGGCCCCACCGGCGCGGCGGAGCCCGAGGAGCCCGCGCCCGACACGCTGTTCACCCCGCAGACCCCCTGGTGGGATCCGGCCGGCGCGGACGCGGCGGGACCCGGCCGGGCACTGGTCGACGGCACGCCCGTCGGCCCCGGAAGCCGCGTGCTGCTCCGCCCGGGGCTGCGGCGCACCGACGCCCAGGACCTCTTCCTCCAGGGCCGCGCCGCGCGCGTCGAGGCGGTCCTGCACGACGTCGACGGGGGAGTGCACCTCGCCGTCACCGTGGAGGGCGATCCGGGCGCCGACATCCGCCGCGAGCAGGGCCGGTTCCTGTACTTCCAGCCCGACGAGGTCACCGTGGGGGAGGAGCCGTGAGCGGCCGGGTCCTGGTCGCCGGCATCGGCAACGTCTTCCTCGGCGACGACGGCTTCGGCGTCGAGACGGTGCGGGCCCTGTCCGCGCACGCCCTGCCCGACCACGTGGAGGTGGTCGACTTCGGCGTGCGCGGGGTGCACCTGGCCTACCAGCTCCTGGACGGCTACGACACCCTCGTCCTGGTCGACGCCACCGAGCGGGGCGGCGCACCGGGCACCCTGTACCTGATCGAGGCGCCCGGCTCCGCCCCGCAGGGCCGCGGCCGGCCCGTCCTGGACGGCCACCACATGTCCCCGGACGCGGTCCTCGGCCTGCTGGGCACCCTCTGCGCCGGAACGGGTTCCAAACCGCCCCGGCGCACCTACGTCGTCGGCTGCGAACCCGCCTGCGTGGACGAGGGCATCGGCCTGAGCGCCCCCGTGGCCGCCGCGGTGCCGGACGCCGTACGGATGCTCCTGGACCTCCTGCCGGCCGGGGAAGCGGAGCCCGAGCCGGACGAAAGCAACCGGTGCGAACTGAGGAGAACCCCATGAAGAAGGCCGTCCTGTGCGGAGCCGCGGCCCTGGCCCTGACCGTCGTCCTGGCACAGACGCTCCCCGACATCAAGCGCTACCTGCGGATCCGCCGCATGTGAGGCACCGCGGGTCCGCACCCCGGACCCGCCGCTGCGGAGGGAACGGCCCGGAACAGCATGTTCCGGGCCGTTCCCCACGTCAGAGGCGCGTCACCGTCACCTGGACGGTGTCCTGCCCGGGAACGGCGGTGAGCTGGAGCACCCGGGCACCGGGCGCGGACACGACCTCGGCGCCCTGGGCCCGGACCCGGTAGCCGCCCGGGTAGCCGCTCTGCGGCAGGTACACCTCGGTCAGGGCTCCGGGGGCGAACGGCGCACCGGAACCGGCCCGGGCGGTGCTGTAGCGGAGGGTGAACGTCCCCGCCGTGGTGTCGTAGCCCCACTGCTGCGGGGTCCCCGCGACGGCACGGGGATACGGGCGGACGACCGCCGGGTCCATCAGGTTGGGGCCGGTCGGCGGTTCCTGGGGGTGACCGGGCGTCTGGTTCTGCGGCTCGGACCAGAACATCCAGGACGCCAGGTTCTCGTCGAACCGGTCGGTGAGGCGGGTCAGCCTCGCCGCGTCCTTGGTCGCGCCGAACTCGGTCACCACCGCGGCGACCCCGTCCTCGACGGAGCGGTCCAGGCCGTTGGTCACACAGGTGTCGACCCCGACGCAGTAGTCGTGGAAGCTCATGCCCGCGTTCGGATCACCGGTCGGATTGGGCATCCAGTCCGGCGTACCGAAGTCGTTGGTCAGGGAGGGCTCGAAGAACAGCAGGTGCTTCTGGTCGACCCGGCGGATGGCCTTCATGGCCTTCGCCTCGAACGGCGCGAGCACATCGCCCTCGAACCGGGGACAGCCGTTCGGGAAGCACGTCGGGTAGTCCCAGCCCGGCCACGGCTCGTTGATCAGGTCGTAGCCGAGGACGTACGGCTGGTCCGCGAAGCGCTGCGCGACGTGCTCCCACATGGCCGCGTAGTGCTCCTGGAGCCCGACGCCGTCGGGCGCGGTGCGGTCGCGCCAGAAGTTCGCCCACGTCTGGTTCTGCGCGGGGCTCGTGAAGTAGACCAGCGGAAAGCCCGGGTTCGGCTTGACCGGGAATCCGTCGCTGATGGTCGCCCAGTCGGGGAACCCGCTCCAGCTCGCGCCCACCTTCTCGTTGAACGCGTCCTGGTGGGAATCGACGAGACTGAGGATGCCGTGGCGGGCCAGCACCTGCTGGGTCTGCCTGATCTGCTCGATGTAGGCGTCGTCGTAGACGCCGGGCCGCGGTTCGACCGCGTTCCACGCGAAACCCAGCCGCACCGCGTTGAAACCGTTCTCCGCCAGGAACCGGGCGTCCTTCTCGCCGAACCCTCCCGCTGCCGGGAAGTACGGCGGTTTCTTGTAGACCATGTTCACCCCGTGCAGGGTGATCACACGGCCCTGGTCGTCGGTCAGCCAGCGGCCCGCGTGTCCCAGCGGGGAATCCGCCGGCGCCGCCGCGGCCGGTGTGCCCAGTCCGAGGAGCAGCAGGACCGACCCGAGACACCGGACCGTCGAGGAGAGGAGGGGCATCGCGCAATCCTTTCGACGAGTACGCGCCGTCGGCGTTCCGGCCTGGTGCGGTGGAGTCGATCCGCGCGAAGGAGCGTCGAAATCACGGCGCTGACGCGGAGGAGGCTATCCACAGGGGGTCCGGTTCCGTCACGGAACCGGCCGGACACGGCGGGTGCGCAGCGGATGGCGTAGCGCACGGCCGCGGCCCCGGGCCGGCTCCGGCGTCCGAACGGAGTACGGGCCCGGCGGCGTGTCGGCGTGCCCGCCGCCCCGGTCCCGGCCCTGCCGCTGTAATGAGGCCCGGCAGGACGGAGTCCGATGCACGAGATGTCGATCGCCATGGCCGTCGTGGACCAGGTGGCGGAGGCGGCCCAGGCCGGAGCGGCACGCTCCGTGAGCCGTGTGGAGCTGGAGATCGGGGAACTGGCCGGGGTCGTCCCCGACGCGCTGGCCTTCTCCTTCGAACTGGCCCGCAGCGGTACGCCCCTGGAAGGCGCCGAGCTGGTCACCCGCTCCGTGGCGGCCCGCGCCCGCTGCGCATCCTGCACGGGGGAGTGGGCCGTCGGCATGCCCCCCGACCTGTCCTGCCCCGGCTGCGGCAACGGGACCGCCGTGGAGCTCCTGACGGGGCGTGAACTGCGGATCCTGCGCGTGGTCTGGGAAGACGCCCCCGAACCGATCCCCGAGGAGGCCTGACCGTGTGCCGAGTGGTCGACCTGCGACAAGCGGTGCTCGCCAAGAACGACGGGGCCGCGCAGGCCCTGCGCGCCGCACTGACCGCCCGCGGAACGGCGGTGGTCAACCTGCTCTCCAGCCCCGGCAGCGGGAAGACGGCCCTGCTGGAGCGCGAGCTGACCCTCGCCCGGGAGCGCGGGGTGCCCGCGGCCGCGCTGACGGCCGACCTGGCGACGGAGAACGACGCGACCCGGCTGGCCCGTTCGGGCGTCCCGGTCCGCCAGGTCCTCACCGACGGCCTGTGCCACCTCGAAGCCGACATGCTGGGCCGCCACCTGGACGGCTGGCTGCCCGAGGGCACCCGCCTGCTGTTCGTCGAGAACGTCGGCAACCTGGTCTGCCCGGCCTCCTACGACCTGGGCGAGTCGCTCCGCGTGGTCCTGGCCTCGGTGACGGAGGGCGAGGACAAGCCCCTCAAGTACCCGACCGCCTTCGGGCTCGCCCAGCTGGTGGTCGTGACCAAGACCGACATCGCGGAGGCCGTCGGGTTCGACGAGGAGGCCTTCCTCGCGAACGTCCGACGGGTCAACCCGGGCGTGGAGATCCTGCGCACCTCGTCCCGCTCGGGCGAGGGAACGGGCCTCCTCCTGGACCGCGCCCTCGACATCGCGGCCGGCGCCCGCCCCCACACCCCGGTGATGTCCCGGCAGCCCGACGGCCACACCCACGGTCACGGTCACCCGCACGGCCACACCCACACCCACACCCACACCCACCCGGCCCCCGCCACCACGGCCGGGCCGCGCTGATGGAGGCTGCGGAACGCCGCCGCGTCACCGTCCGCGGTGTGGTCCAGGGCGTCGGCTTCCGCCCGTACGTGTACACCCGCGCCACCACCCTGGGCCTGGCGGGCCACGTCACCAACACCCCCGACGGCGTCGTCGCCGAGGTCGAGGGGTCCCCGTCGGCGGTGGCGGCGTTCTGCGAGCGGCTCGCCGCCGACGCCCCGCCCCTGGCCGTCGTCGACACCGTCGACCACCGCCCGGTGCCCCTCGCCGGCGGCGCCGGGTTCACCATCATCGCCTCCCGCACCGGAGGCCCGCCCCGCACCCTGGTCTCCCCGGACACCGCCACCTGCGCCGACTGCCTCGCCGAACTCGCCGATCCGGCCGACCGCCGCCACCGCCACCCGTTCATCACCTGCACCCACTGCGGACCGCGCTTCACCATCGTCACCGGGCTGCCCTACGACCGCGCCCACACCACCATGGCCCGCTTCCCCATGTGCCCGGACTGCGCCCGCGAGTACGCCGACCCCGCCGACCGCCGCTTCCACGCCCAGCCCGTCGCCTGCCCGGCCTGCGGCCCCCGGCTGAGCCTGCTCACCGGCCGGCCGCCGCGCAGGGCGGCCGCCGCCGACCCCGTCGCGGAGGCCCGCAGGCTGCTGGCGGACGGCGCCGTCCTCGCGGTGAAGGGCCTCGGCGGCTACCACCTCGCCTGCGACGCGGGCAACGCCGGGGCCGTGGCCGAGCTGCGGCGCCGCAAGGACCGCGGGGACAAGCCCTTCGCCCTGATGGCCCGGGACCTCCCGGACGTCGAGCGCCTGGCCGAACTGGGCCCCGAGGAGCGGGAACTGCTCACCGGACCCGCCCGCCCCGTCGTCCTGCTCCGGCGCCGCGCCGCCGCACCCGGGCCGGCGGACGCCGTCGCACCGGGCAGCCCCGACCTGGGCGTGATGCTCCCGTACACCCCCGTCCACCACCTGCTGCTCGGCCTGCCCGGCGACCCCCCGGGCCCCCGCCTGCTCGTGATGACCAGCGGCAACCTCTCCGGCGAGCCCATCGTCACGGACGACGCCGAGGCCCTGGAACGCCTCGCCGGCCTCGCCGACGCCTGGCTCACCCACGACCGCCCCATCCACGTCCCCTGCGACGACTCCGTCGTCCGGGTCTGCGACGGCGAACCCCTGGTCCTGCGGCGCTCGCGCGGCTACGCCCCCCTGCCGGTCCCCCTCCCGCTGCCCGTCCCGCCCACCCTCGCCGCCGGCGGCGACCTCAAGAACGCCTTCTGCCTCGGCGAGGGCCGCCGCGCCTGGCTGTCCGCCCACATCGGCGACATGGACGACCTCGCCACCCAGGACGCCTTCGCCCACGCGCAGCGGCAGCTGTCGGCCCTCACCGGGGTCGCCCCCGCACGGCTCGCCGCCGACCGCCACCCCGGCTACCGCTCCACCCGCTGGGCGCGCGACCACGCGGAGGGCCGCCCGCTGGTCCCCGTCCAGCACCACCACGCCCACATCGCCTCCGCCCTGGCCGAACACGGCCTGGACGGCGGACGGCGGGTGATCGGCGTCGCCTTCGACGGCACCGGGTACGGGGACGACGGCGCGGTGTGGGGCGGCGAGGTCCTCCTCGCGGACTACGCCGGCTACACCCGCTTCGCCCACCTCGCCTACGTCCCGCTGCCCGGCGGCGACGCCTCCGTGCGCCGCCCGTACCGCATGGCCCTGTCCCACCTGCGCGCCGCGGGCCTCGGCCGGGAACCGGACCTGCCGTGCGTCGCCGCCTGCCCGGCGGACGAACTGCGGGTACTGGAGACCCAGTTGGAGCGGGGCCTGAACTGCGTGCCGACGTCCAGCATGGGCCGGCTCTTCGACGCCGTCTCCTCGCTCGCCGGGGTCTGCCACTACTCCGGGTACGAGGCCCAGGCCGCCGTCGAACTGGAGGCCGCCGCACTCCAGGCCCCGCCCGGCGGCCGCGCGTACGCCTTCGGCCTGCGGCTGCCCGCCCCCGGGACGGCGCGCCCGGTCGTCGCCGACCCGGCTCCCGTCCTGGCCGCCGCGGTGGCGGACCTACGGGCCGGTGCGGGCCGCCCGCTGGTCGCGGCCCGCTTCCACGCGGCGGTCGCGGACCTGGTCGCCGACCTCTGCGTGCTCGCCCGCGCCGCGCACGGCCCGGACACCGTCGCCCTGACCGGCGGGGTCTTCTGCAACACCCTCCTCTCCTCCGCGTGCGCCCGGACGCTGCGCGCGCGGGGGTTCACCGTCCTGCGGCAGCACCGGGTGCCGCCCAACGACGGCGGACTGGCACTCGGCCAGCTCATGGTGGCGGCCGCGGCCGCCACCGCCACGCAACACCCACCACAAGGAGAGGCCCATGTGCCTGGCGGTACCCGGCAGAGTGCTTGAGATCGGGGAGAGGGACGGCACCCGGATGGCCACCGTCGACTTCGGCGGCGTACAGAAGGAGGTGTGCCTGGAGTACCTCCCGGACCTCCGGGTGGGCGAGTACGCCATCGTGCACGTGGGCTTCGCCCTCCAGCGGCTCGACGAGGAGTCGGCCCGCAAGACCCTCGACCTCTTCTCCGAACTCGGCATGCTCCAGGAGGAGTTCGGCGACCCCTGGGAGCAGGCGGCCCGGCTGGGCGAGGGGGATCCTCCCTTCGCCGAGGACCGGGAAGACGAAGGGTACGAGGACGAGGACGACGACGAGCGCCGGGCCGGGGAGACCCCGGCCGGCGCGGCGGAGACGCGGAAGGAAGCCCGGCGGTGAAGTACATCGAGGAATTCCAGGACCCCGGCCTGGCCCGCAGGATCCTGGACGACATCCACGCGACGGTGACCCGCCCCTGGGCCCTGATGGAGGTCTGCGGAGGGCAGACCCACACCATCATCCGGCACGGCATCGACCAGCTCCTCCCCGAACAGGTGGAGTTGATCCACGGCCCCGGCTGCCCCGTGTGCGTGACCCCCCTGGAGGTCATCGACAAGGCCCTGGAGATCGCCTCCCGGCCCGGGGTCGTCTTCTGCTCCTTCGGGGACATGCTCCGCGTCCCCGGAACCGGCCGCGACCTCTTCCAGGTGCGCAGCGAGGGCGGCGACGTACGGGTGGTGTACTCGCCCCTCGACGCGTTGAAGATCGCCCGGCAGAACCCGGACCGCGAGGTGGTCTTCTTCGGCATCGGCTTCGAGACCACCGCCCCGCCCAACGCCATGACGGTGTACCAGGCCCGCAAGCTCGGCATCACCAACTTCAGCCTGCTCGTCTCCCACGTCCGGGTGCCCCCGGCCATCGAGGCGATCATGCGCTCGCCCAGCTGCCGCGTCCAGGGCTTCCTCGCCGCCGGGCACGTGTGCAGCGTCATGGGCACCGCCGAGTACCCGGACCTCGCGGCACGCCACCGCGTTCCGATCGTGGTGACCGGCTTCGAGCCGCTGGACATCCTCGAAGGCGTACGGCGGGCCGTACGGCAGCTGGAGCGCGGCGAGCACACGGTCGAGAACGCCTACCCGCGCGCCGTCCGCCCCGAGGGCAACCCCGCCGCGCTCGCCATGCTGGCGGACGTCTTCGAGGTCACCGACCGGGCCTGGCGCGGCATCGGGGTCATCCCCGACAGCGGCTGGCGGCTGTCCGACCGGTTCCGGGAGTACGACGCCGAGCACCGCTTCTCCGTCACCGGCATCACCACCCGCGAGCCGGCCGCCTGCCGCAGCGGGGAGGTGCTCCAGGGGCTGATCAAGCCGCACGAGTGCGAGGCCTTCGGCACGCTGTGCACCCCGCGCAACCCGCTCGGCGCCACCATGGTCTCCAGCGAGGGGGCCTGCGCCGCCTACTACCTCTACCGGCGCCTGGACATCCGGCCCGCGGCCCCGAGGTCCGCCACCACCCCGGCCCGGCCCACCGCCCCGACCGCCCCGCTGGAGGCGAGCCCCGTTGTCTGAGACCGCACTCGACGTCACGGGCTGGACCTGCCCGGCCCCCCTGCGCGACCGGCCCCGCGTGGTGATGGGCCACGGCGGCGGCGGGGCGCTGTCGGCGGAACTGGTCCAGCACCTGTTCGCCCCGGCCTTCGGCGGCGAGGCGCTCGCGCAGCTCGGCGACGCGGCGGCCCTGCGCCTGGGCGGGGTCCGCCTCGCCTTCTCCACCGACTCCTACGTGGTGCGGCCGCTGTTCTTCCCCGGCGGCAGCATCGGCGACCTGGCGGTCAACGGCACGGTGAACGACCTCGCCATGAGCGGGGCCGAGGCCGCCTACCTGTCCTGCGGGTTCATCCTCGAGGAGGGCGTCGAGATGGCCTCGGTCGCCCGGGTCGCCGAGGCCATGGGGGCCGCCGCACGGGCCGCCGGCGTGGAGGTGGCCACCGGCGACACCAAGGTCGTCGAGGCGGGCCACGGCGACGGCGTCTACGTCAACACCGCGGGGATCGGCCTGATCCCGGACGGGGTCGACCTGCGCGCGCAGCGCGTCGTACCCGGTGACGTCGTGATCGTCAGCGGCGAGATCGGCCTGCACGGGGTGGCGATCATGAGCGTCCGGGAGGGGCTGGAGTTCGGCGTGGACGTCGAGAGCGACTGCGCGGCCCTGGGCGGGCTCGTGCGGGCGATGCTCGCGGTCACCCCCGACCTGCACGTCCTGCGCGACCCCACCCGGGGCGGGCTCGCGGCCGCCCTCAACGAGATCGCGGCCGCCTCCGGCACCGGCGTCGTCCTGCACGAGGGGCGCGTCCCGGTCCCGCCGGCAGTGGCGAACGCCTGCGCGATCCTCGGCCTCGACCCGCTCTACGTCGCCAACGAGGGCAAGCTCGTCGCGTTCGTCCCGCGCGAGCACGCCGACGCCGTCCTGGACGCCATGCGCGCCCACCCGCTGGGCCGGCACGCGGCGGTGATCGGCGAGGCCGTCGACGCGCACCCCGGCCTGGTCGTGGCGCGCACCGGACTCGGCGGCACCCGCGTGGTGGACCTGCCCCTGGGGGAGCAGCTGCCCCGCATCTGCTGACCGGGACCCGCCGCCCCGCCCGGCTACCGCTCCGGGCGGGCGTCGTCCGGCCAGCCGTACCCGGTGCGCGGCGGGACGGGTACGGCGCCGACCGCGGCCAGGTCGCGGTCGGCGGCGCGCATCAGCTGGGCGGACAGGTCGTGCATCGCCCGGCTCGCGGCCAGCTCGTCGCCGATGGCGGGGACGTCGACGTCCTGCGGATTGCACCGGGCCCGCCCGCTGCCGGTCAGGGTGGTCCTCCCGTTGTCGAGCACGGCCCGGGCCCTGGTGGTGCCGTCCTCCTCCACGAGGTAGAGGTCCACCCTCCACTCCTCGGCGTGTGTCATGGCCTGCCTCCTCCGTGACGGGCCCCATTCCCAGGATCCCCCCGCACGGACCGCGGGCAAAGTCCGCACGCCCCCTCCGCGGCCGTGAACCCCGCCGCGGGGTCAGGCGGCGGTCCAGCCGCCGTCCATCGGTAGCGAGGCCCCGGTGACGTGCCCGGTGTGCGGGCCGCACAGCCACACGGCGACGGCGGCCACCTCCTCGGGCTCGATCAGCCGCTTGATCGCCGAGCCGCGCAGCAGCACCTCCTCGACGACCCGCTCGGGCGGCAGGCCGTGGGCCCGTGCCTGGGCGGCGATCTGCCGTTCCACCAGCGGGGTGCGGACGTAGCCGGGGTTCACGCAGTTGCTGGTCACCCCGTGCGGGGCCCCCTCCAGGGCGGTGACCTTGCTCAGTCCCTCCAGCGCGTGCTTCGCGGCCACGTACGCGGACTTGAACGCGCTGGCCCGCAGTCCGTGCACGCTGGAGATGTTGACCACCCGCCCCCACCCGCGCCCGTACATGTGGGGCAGGACCCGGCGCAGCAGCAGGAACGGGGCGTGGACCATCACCCGCTGGATCAGCTCGAACCGCTCCGGCGGGAACTCCTCGATGGCCGCGACGTGTTGCAGCCCCGCACTGTTGACCAGGATGTCCACGGAGGCCGGCAGGGCGTCGCAGGCCGCGGGGTCGGCGAGGTCGGCCGGGTGCGCCGCGCCGCCGATCCGCGCGGCCACGGCCTTCGCCGCCTCCGCGTCGACGTCCACGACGTGCACGAAGGCCCCGGCGTCGGCCAGTGCCACGGCGCAGGCGCGCCCGATGCCGCTGCCGCCGCCGGTCACCAGGGCCACCCGGCCCTCGGGTCCGGGCCCCGCCGGGCCGCCGGTCCGCGCCCGGCCGGGCTCCGTGCCGCCGGACGCGCTGCTGGAAGATCCGCTCGTCATGGTCCGAACGTTAGGGACCGGCGCGGCCGGTGCCGATGTGCGCCGGACCCACACTCCGTGCGCCGCCCATGGCGGAGAACGCCACCGGCGCAGCCGGCGTCACGCCGGCGCCGGGGACTCCGGGCCGTGTCGGGACCGGGTCAGGAGGTCCGCCAGCCGGGCAGCCCGCCCGACGGAGGACGGCCGGCCATCACCTGGGCCAGGTGGTGGAGGATCTCCTCCGCCTCCCGGCGGACCTGCCCCGGGACATCGCCGCGCTCGCGTACGAGCCGGTCGTAGATCGGCGCTTCACTGCTGGTGCTGCTCACTTAGGACGTCGCTCCCCTGAAGCCGGCACCGGCGGCCGGGCGGCACAAGTGTAGGTGGCGGAATCCCGGCACCCGAACACAGGTCGGTACGGGCGCCGGGGCAAAGGCCTGAACAGGGGGCAAAGCGGAACTCAGGGGCAGGTGGTTCCGTCCGCCGGTGTGGTCCCGTCGACGAGGAAGGCGTCGATGGTCCTGGTCGCGCAGCCGTCGTTCCCGTAGACACCGTGGCCCTCGCCCTTCACCGTCAGACCGACGCCGACGCCCCGGCCGAGCGCGTCGGCCATCCGCTTCGCGCCCTCGACCGGGGTGGCCGGGTCGCCGGTGTTGCCGACGACGAGGATCGGGGCCGCGCCCTCGGCGGCCACCTGCGGCCGGTCGGAGGTACCGCGCACCGGCCAGTCGGTGCAGACCAGCAGGCCCTTCGCCAGGGACGGGCCGAAGACCGGGGAGGCGGAGCGGAAGGCGGGCTCCTGGGCCCGCATCTCGTCCACGGTGTAGCGGCGGCCGGTGTCGGCGCAGCCGATCGCCGTGTGGGCGGCGTCGGTGTTGTCGTAGCGGCCGTCCTGGCCGCGCCCGCTGTAGGCGTCCGCGATGGCGAGCAGGCTGTTCCCGGTGCCCAGCTGCCGCAGCTCGTACAGCCCCTGGACCAGGTAGTCCCAGGTCTGCTTGTCGTACAGGGTGGCGGCGATCCCGGTGAGCGCCGCGTCGGAGGTCAGCTTGCGGCCGCTCTTCGTGGGCGCGGGCCGCTTCTCCAGCTTCTCCAGCAGTTCCGCGATCCGCCGGTTGCCCTCGGCGGTGTCGGCGCCCGTGGGGCACTTGGCGGCGTACTTGTCGCGGCAGAACTCCATGGCGTGCTCCAGCGCCAGCTGGAACCCCTTGGCCTGGCCGAGGCCCGCCTGGAGCTCGTCCGAGGTGGGGTCGACCACGGCGTCGAACACGGTGCGGCCGACGTTCTTCGGGAACAGGTGCGCGTAGACGCCGCCCAGCTGGGTGCCGTAGGAGATGCCGAAGTAGTTCAGCCGGGCCTCGCCGAGGACGTGGCGCATCAGGTCCATGTCGCGTGCGGTGTCGGCCGTGCCGACGTGGGGGAGGACCTTGCCCGAGTTCCGCTCGCAGGCCTGCGTGTAGGTCCGGACGGCGGAGAGCGGGTCGTCGCCGGCGGGGCCGGGCCCCTCGTCCAGGGCCTTGTCGTCCAGGCAGGTGACCGGGGCGGTGTTGCCCACGCCGCGGGGGTCGAAGCTGACCAGGTCGTAGACGGCGCCCAGCTTCCCGTAGTCCTTCGCCGCGTGCGGGAGCGTCTTCACGCCCGAGGCGCCCGGGCCGCCGAAGTTGTACACCAGCGAGCCGACGCGCTTGCCGGCGTCGGTGGCCTTCTTGCGGATGAGCGCCACGTCCAGGGTCTCGCCGTCGGGCTTCGCGTAGTCCAGGGGCGCCTTCATCGTGGCGCACTCCCAGCCCGCGCCGGGGGCCTTGCCGCCGCCCTGGGCGGCGGAGGGCGCCGGGCAGGGCGCCCAGGCCGGCTTCTGCCCGGTCAGGGCGGCGGGCAGCGCGGCAGGCGGGGCGGCGGGGGCGCTCGCCGGGGCCGGGGGCCTGAGCGCCGCCGGAGCCCCGCCACCGCCGTCACAGGCCGCCAGGACGGGGACCGCCAGCAGGGCGGCGGCGGTGAGGACCGCCGTCCGTGCGGGGCGGCGTACGGGGTGGGGCATGCGGGAGCTCCTGGTGGCGCGGGCGGCGTCGGTGCCGTCGGGTAAACGGATGGCAAACTATCCGATCGGTCTCCGGGCGGTGCCCCCGGGGTCGGCGGTGTGGCCGCCGCAGCAGCGTCGCCGAAGCTGAACAGTCGGATGATCGGACTGTTACGGTCGGGTCATGCCCGAACTGATCGCCCCCTCCCCGCACCTGCACTCCTCCTGGCTCGACGCGCAGGCGGAATGGGGCGTCGACGCCCACATGGACGGCGCCGGACTGGGCTCCGCCGACGACGTGGAGACCCCCGGGGGCTTCGAGGCCTGGACCGCCCGCCTGCGCCGCCAGGCGGACCGCACGGCGGCGGTCGAGGACGGCCGCGTCCACGCCACGTACTGGTGGATCGCCGAGGGCGACACCTACCTGGGCGCCATCGACCTGCGCCACTACCTCAACGCCTTCCTCCTCGACGCCGGCGGCCACATCGGCTACAGCGTCCGCCCCTCGGCGCGCCGGCGCGGCCTGGCCGGCTGGGCGCTGGACCGGGTCCTGTACGAGGCCCGCCTGATGGGCATGGACCGGGTCCTGCTGACCTGCGACCCCGGCAACGAGCCCTCGCAGCGCACGATCGAGCGGTCCGGCGGCGTCCTGGAGGACGTCCGGGAGACCCTGATAGGGCCCAAGCGCCGCTACTGGGTCACCCTCTGACGGGGACTCGACCCACTCGCCCCGCCGGTCACGGCCGCCCCCCGCGTCCCGCTCGCTACAGTGCGGTACACCCCGTACGTGGGGGAGGCGGAACGGACCGTACCCGCTCCGGCCCCGTCCAGGACCGTGAGAGGCAGCCCGCATGCCCGACCCCGCCCCCGACGGACGGCGCCGGGCCCGCCTGCGGAGCCCCGGCCCGGCGGCCCGGACGGCCCTGGCGTCCTCGACCGCGTTCGCGCTGCTCGCGCTCTGGGTGACCCTGGCCCCCGCCGGGCCGCTGCCCGGGGACCCGGGCCCGCACGCCTGGTCCCTCGTGCACCGGCCGGCCCTCGGCCTGGCCGTGGCCCGGGCGGTCACCGCCACCGGCACCGGGGTCCTGCCGTACGTCCTGGTCGTCCTGGCGGGCCTGTGGGCCGGCCGCGGGACCCGGCAGCGCCTCCTGACGGCGGCCGCGTTCGCCCTGTGCCTCGCCGGCGGGCAGGCCGTGCGGTACACGGTGATGACCCTGATCGCCCGGCCGCGGCCCCCGGCCGCCGACTGGGCCACCCACGCCGGGAACTGGTCCTTCCCGTCCGGCCACGCCACGACGGGGGCCCTGGTCGCCGGACTCCTGCTCGCGGCGCTCGCCCTGCGGGGCTCCCCGGGCCCGGCCCGGACGGCTGCCGCCGTGCTGATCGTCGCCTGGGGTGCGGCGGTGGGGCTCAGCCGGGTCTACCTCGGCGTGCACTGGCCCTCGGACGTGCTCGGCGGCTGGCTGCTGGCCACCGCCTGGCTGTCCCTCGCCGCCCTCACGGCCCGCCGCGGGCCCGCCACCGGAACGTAGGCGGCGGGGCCCCGGGGGGAGGCCGTCAGCGGACGTCGCGCTCCGGCAGGTCCACGTCGGCCGGAGCGGAGGAGAAGCTGCGGGCCTTCGCCGCGGGGGCCGGCTTCTTGCCGCAGAACGCCCCCTCCAGGGTCGCGCCGAGCGCGGTGTTCGCGGCGCCCCGGTTCGAGGTGTTCGCCATGGCGGTGAGGCTGCGCTTGCCGTCGCGGGTGGTGAACGCGTACGTGTAGAAGCCCTGCACCGTGCCCGTGTGCCCGTACACCGAGGTGCCGCAGGACAGGTCGTACCGGCGCAGGCCCAGCCCGTAGAAGCGGGTCTTGGCCGCGTCCGTCGGGGTCATGACCAGCATCTCGTCCAGCAGCTTCGGCGCCACCAGCCTGCCGCCCACCAGCGCGGACATGAACGTGCTGAGGTCCGCCGGGCTGGAGATCATCGCACCGGCCGACTGCGCCCAGGACACGGTCTGCTCGGTGGAGTCGACCAGCGGGGCGCCGGCCTCGTCCGGCGTGAGGTAGCCGTGGGTGTGCAGACCCGCGATCTCCGTGCCGGGGTGCACGTACGCGGTGTCGCGCAGCTTCAGCGGCTTGATGATGCGGCGCTCGTACTCCTTGGCGACCGGCTTCCCGGTGGCCTTCTCGATCAGCATGCCGACGACCACGAAGTTGGTGTTCGAGTACTGGTACGAGGCCCCGGGCTCGGTCGTCCTGGGCTCGGCCAGCGAGAGGTTCACCAGCTCCTGGTAGCTGAACACCTTGTTGCGGACGGCCTCGAAGCCGGGGACGGTCTTGTCGAACATGGCGTTCGTGTAGTCCGACAGCCCGCTGCGGTGGGTCAGCAGGTGGCGCACCGTGATCCGGTCGTCGGGCAGCAGCCCCGGCAGGTAGTGGTTGACCGGCGTGTCCAGCTCGATCTTCTTCTCGTCCACCAGCTGGAGCAGCACGACGGTCGAGAAGGTCTTGGTGACGCTGCCGATCCGGAAGCGGGCCCGGGTGTCCATGGCCGCGCCCGTGACCTTGTCGCTCACGCCCTCCGTCGCGCTCAGGGCCCGGCCGCCCTCGGCGATCCGGGCCAGCGCGCCCGGGGCTCCGGCGGCGAGGGTGTTGCGCAGCGCCTGGTCGACGGCCTCCATGTCCGGAGCCGGCAGCGCGGGGCCGGCGGTGCGCAGGGCCTCGGCGGAGGGGGCGGTGGCGGCCTGCGCGGCGGTGGCGGGCGCCACGCCGGCGACCACGGCCAGCAGGGCGGCGCCGACGGCCAGGCGACGGTTCAGGGGGCGGCGGTTGGCGGACAGGGGCACGTTGCTCCTCGGCTCGGTGGGGTGCGGTTCCCGGGCCCCCGGAGGCAGCCGGGGTGATCATGAGCCTACCGAGGCCGCCGGGGTCGCCTGATGCGCCGTCATCGCGCAGGCGGCCGAAAGTCGTTGTCCGTTCGTACGAGTGCTCCGGCGCGGCGGCCCGTGTGCCCGGTGGGGGACACGGCCGGTGCGGGGGGCGTGCTCCGGCCGTGGCGCGGCGGTGGCGCCCGTGGGCGGGGGAGGTCCGAACCGGTGGGCCGGCCGCCCGGCCGGCGCCCGGCGGCGCCGGGCGGCCGGAGGCGAGCCGAAATATGATGTGCCTGGGTCTTTCGCACAGCGGGAGCAGAGAGGCAGATGGACGTACCCGGGAGTGGTCCGTGACCCCGCGCCGGCGGCACCCCCGGCCGGCCAGCGCCGATCTGCTGACCACGCTGGGGCGGCTCACCGCCCAGGCGCGGGAGGGCGCCCAGCTGCACCACACCCGGGTCGAACTGGCCGAGGCCATCCAGCTCGAGATGCTGCCCGCCACCCTTCCCGTCCTGCCGGGGCTGCGGGCCGCCGCCCGGTACGCGCCCGCCCAGCACGGCCTGGACATCGGCGGCGACTGGTACGACGGGTTCCGGCTGCCCGAGGGCGCCCTCGCCTTCTCCATCGGCGACGTCCAGGGGCACGACGTCGCGGCCGCCGCCTTCATGGGCCAGGTACGGGTCTGCCTGCGCGCGGTGTCGGCCGTCGTCTCCGACCCCGGAGAGGTCCTGGGCCGGGCCAACGAGGTGCTGCTCTCGCTGGACTCCGAGCTGTTCGCCACGTGCAGCCTGCTGCTCTTCGACCCGGGCACGGGTGAGCTCCAGGGCGCCCGCGCCGGCCACGTCCCCGCGGTCTGGGCCACCGTCGACGGCCGCCACGGCATCGCCGAGGACGCCGGCGGGCCGCCGCTGGGCCTGGTCCCCGGGGCGGGGTACGGGGTCACCCGGCGCAGGCTGACCGCCGCGGGGTCCATCGTGCTGCTGACCGACGGGGTGGTGGAGGGACCGTCGTTCCCCATCGAGGAGGGGCTGGAGCGGGTGTCCCGGATCGTGCGGGAGGCGGCGGGCGGCGACCCCGACGAGCTGGCCGCCGAGGTGATGAAGGTCGCCGACTCGACCGGCCACGCCGACGACGCGGCCGTCCTCGTCCTCAGCCACGACGGCCCGGACGCCCTGACCGACTCCGACGGCCGCGACGGCCCGGACGCCCCGGCCGGCTCCGAAGGCCAGACCGGCTCCGACGGCCCGAACGGCTCCGACGGGCGGGGCGGGCGCGGCGCCGCGGGGGTCTGACCCGCGGGCCGTCACCCGCCCCGCGGCGGGGCCCGTCCGCCCCGCCGTCCCGGGCCCGCCCGCCGCGCGCGCGTGTCACGCCCGGCCGGGACGGCCCGCCTGTTGTCTGATGCTGGGGTGCGCACCCTGGAATGGCGGCGTCCGTGGGGAACGCTCCTGCTGGTCCTCGCCCTCGCCGCCGCCTACTACGCGACCGGCCGGCTCGGACTGCTGCGGCAGGTGGTGGTCGACGGCGCGGTCGTCACCCCCCTGTGGCTGCCCACCGGGATCGCACTGACCGCCCTGCTCCGGTTCGGTCTGCGGGTCTGGCCGGGAATCGCCCTCGGAACCTACCTCTCCATCGAGCAGCTCGCCGCGTTCCACCTCGCCGACCTGGGCATCGTGGCCGGCAACGTCCTGGCGCCGGTATGCGCCCTGCTGTTCCTGCGCAGGGCTGGATTCCGCCCCGAACTGGACCGGCTGCGCGACGGACTGGCGCTGGTCTTCCTGGGCGGACTGCTCCCGATGCTGATCAGCGCGACCGCCGGGACCGGCACGCTCGTGCTCACCGGGAACCTGCCGGCCGACAGCTTCTGGCCGACCTGGTCGGCCTGGTGGGCGGGGGACACGATGGGGGTGCTGCTGGTGACCCCGCTGCTGCTGGCCCTCCGCTGGACGGGGCCGCCCCGCGACCCCTACCGGGTGGCCGAGGCGGTGGCGCTGACGGTCGCCACCGTCGTCACGACCGTTCTCGCCACCCACAGCGCCCTGTCCCTGCTGTTCCTGGTCTTCCCCCTGCTCATCTGGGCCGCGGTGCGCTTCCAGCTGGCCGGGGCGGCGCCCTGCGCCCTGCTGGTGTCCGTCCTGTCGATCTGGGCGGCGACCGACCACGCCGGCCCCTTCGCCGAGCACAGCCTCCTGGAGGTCATGGTCAACCTCCAGGCCCTCAACGGCGCGGCGGCGCTGACCGGGCTGCTGCTGGCGGCGCTGGTCACCGAGCAGAACAACGTGCGGCTGAAGATCGAGGAGGCCTGCGAGGAGCTCGCCGAGGTGGTCGCCCACCTCTCTCCGGGCGACAGGGGCGACGGCCCTCCCGGCCGGCTCTAGCCGGAGCCGGAGCCGGAGCCTGCGGTATTGCTGCGCACCTCCTTGACTCCTCAAGTTTTTTTCATATCCTTGAGGAGTCAAGGAGGTAGCAATGAGTGATGCGCTGGATGTGTCCCTGCGCTTGGTGAAGGCCCAGACCGCCCTGGTGCGCCGGTTCGACTCCCGTCTGGGAGCCCTGTACGGGGTGAGCCTGGCCGACTTCCTGGTGCTGCTGCACCTGGGGCGGGCCGAGGGCGGCCGGATGCGGCGGGTGGACCTCGCCGGGGCGCTCGGGCTCACGGCCTCGGGCGTGACCCGCGGGCTGGCCCCCCTGGAGCGGATCGGCCTGGTGGAGCGCGAGACCGACGCCCGCGACGCCCGCGTGGCGTACGCGGCCCTCACGGACGCCGGGCGCGAGCGGCTGGCCCACGCCCTCAAGGCCGCCGAGCAGGTGGCCGCGGACGTCTTCGGCGCCCCGGAGTGGGCCGACGGCGACCTCGGGGAACTGGGCGGCCTCCTCACCCGCCTGGGCGGCGCCGGCCTCCCCGAGGACCACGCCCCGCAGGCCTGAACCCCGCCGCCGGGGCCGCCGCCCGCCCGGGACGGCCCCGGCGCCCCCGGTGCCGTACGGCGCCCCGACCCCGCGGGCAAGCGGAGCCGCGCCCTCAGGGGAACGGTGGTTTACGGGCCGGGGGAGTTCGGGTCACACCCGGTGCCACCTGGGTGAACAGGCGTGGAACAGCTACGAGTTGGCGTTGACCGTGCCCGCTCTACGCGCGTTGTGTGGGGCGCATGAGGATTCCCCCACGCATCGCGTCCATCGCCGCCGCGGCCGCCGTCGCCGCCACCCTGTTCACCGGTCAGGCCGCCGCGGCCGCCCCGGCCCCCGCACCCGCCGCCGTGGCCTCGGTCGGCAGCGTCTGCTACTCCGCGCTGCCCGACGAGGCGTACGACACCCTCGAACTCATCGACCAGGGCGGCCCGTTCCCCTACTCCCAGGACGGGATCGTCTTCCAGAACCGCGAACGGGTGCTGCCGGCCCAGACCACCGGCTACTACCACGAGTACACCGTGATCACCCCCGGCTCGCCGACGCGCGGCGCCCGACGGATCGTCACGGGCCGGCAGTACCAGGAGGACTACTACACCGCCGACCACTACGCCACGTTCCGGCGCATCGACTTCGGCTGCTGACACGGCAGTCGCAGCACCGCCTGAAGTCCTGCGCCGCCTCCCCCGCCGCCGAGGGGGAGGCCCGGGTCCCCCGTCCCCGTGCCGTCATGACTACTGTGTGGGGTGCACACGCATCGGCGTGTGACCGTGCAAGGCAACACGTGCATTCAGGGGGATTGCAATGGCGCTTGGTACCGAAACGGTGGACCTGCTGGAGCTGGGTCCGGACTTCGTCCGCGACCCGTACCCGGTCTACGCGCAGCTGCGCGCGCGCGGACCCGTCCACCACGTCCGTACGCCCGACGGCGAGGAGCTGTGGCTGATCGTCGGGTACGAGGCCTGTCGCACGGCCTTCAACGACCCGCGGCTGAGCCGCGACTGGCTCCGCTCCGGCGACATCAGCCAGATCATCAACGTCGAGCAGGACAATCCGGCGCTGGCCCACATGCTGATGGCCGACCCGCCGCACCACACCCGGCTGCGCCGCCTGGTGGCCCGGGCGTTCACCCCGCGCCGCATCGAGGAACTGGCGCCGCGCATCCAGCAGATCACCGACGAACTGCTCGACGCCATGGAGGCGAACGAGGAGCGCCGGACCGACCTCCTGGAGGCCCTGGCCTTCCCGCTGCCGATGACCGTCATCTGCGAGCTGCTCGGTGTTCCGGGCCTGGACCGCGACGCCTTCCGCGCCTGGTCCAACGAGGCGGTCGCCCGCACCAGCCCGGAGGCCGAGGCCGCCGCGTACGAGGGGATGATCGGGTATCTGACCGGTCTCATCGACGCCAAGCGCGCCGAGCCCGGCGACGACCTGCTCAGCGCGATGATCCACGCCGTCGACGAGGGCGGCGACCGGCTCTCGCCGTCCGAGCTGATCGGCATGTCCGTCCTGCTGCTCATCGCCGGCCACGAGACCACCGTGAACATGATCGGCAACGGGATGCGCGCGCTCTTCGCCCATCCCGACCAGCTCGCCGACCTGCGCGCGGACCTCGGCCTGCTCGACGGCGCGATCGAGGAGATGCTCCGCTACGACGGCCCCGTCGAGACCTGCACCGAGCGACTCGCCCTGGAGGACGTGGAGATGGGCGGCGTGGTGATACCCAAGCGCTCCACCGTCCTGATCGCCATGGCCGACGCGGACCGTGACCCGGCCCGCTTCGAGGACGCCGACCGCTTCGACATCCGCCGCGACGCCCGCGGCCACATCGCCTTCGGGCACGGGCTGCACTACTGCCTCGGCGCCCCGCTCGCGCGTCTGGAGGGCCGGATCGCCCTGCGCTCGCTGCTGGAGCGCTTCCCGGAGCTCACCGGTGACGCCGACGAGGCGAAGCTGCCCTGGGTCCCCGGCATGCTGATCCGCGGGGTCAAGGAGCTGCCCGTCCGCTGGTGAACCGGGTCCCGGGGCCCCGTTCCGCGGGGCCCCGGTGCCGGTGCTACTCGGCGGCGGCCGACAGGTGCTCCTCCGCCGCCAGGACCGCCTGGTGCGTGCTGGGCCGGCCCATGAGCACGCACAGGGTGTAGGCGACGTCGTCCATCGCCCGCAGGGTGCCGGGGTCCGTCGGGGCGGCAGCCAGACGGGCCTGGCAGCCGCGCAGCCGGGACAGCACCTCCTCGGTGCGCAGCCGGCTCGGCAGGATCCCCACCGCCTGGACCGTGCCCGGGCGGACCGGGCCGCGGGCCGCCTCCAGGGACCGGCGCAGGGCCCGCTCGATCCGTACGGGCATCGGCATGCCGAGGGTGCCGGCGACCATCGCGGCCGCCACCTCCACCGCCGTGACGCGGGCCAGCTCGGCCGCCCCCAGCAGGATCTGTTTCGCCTCGCGCACCGAACAGGGGGCCGCCGCCATCAGCAGCCCCACCGCCCACGTGTGGGTCGGGCCCTCGCCGGGCGGCCCTCCCCGTGCGGGAGCGACCTCGGCCGGGAGGGCCGGGGACGGCGGATCACCAGGAGGCGCCACGAGAGGATCCCTTCAGCCCGAGGCCGCGCACTGCGACGACGAGAAGCACGTCAGGACTGCCCGCCCCTCGCGGGACGTGTCCCCTCACACGCTGACACACCCGGTGGCGATCCGCATCGCGTGCCCGGCCGGGCACGGCGGTCTCAGAACTCCGAGTTGGCGAACCAGAGGTCCAGCAGCTCCCGGTCCCCGAGGGCCTCGACCGTCGCCGCCGAGCGGTCCAGGCGGCCGTAGAGCAGGAGGAGGAGGTCGGCGGCCGGGGCGCGGACCACGGCCTCGGCGGGTTCCTCGTCGGCGGTGCCCCCCGGGACCGTGCCGAAGCCGTCGGGGCGCAGCCGGACCAGCCACGAGCCGTCCGTGTCGGTGCACTCGAAGCGGATGCTCCGGTCCGCTCCGCGCAGGTTGGCCACCTTCGGGGCGAAGAGGGCGGCGAAGGGCAGGTTGGCGAGGAACTCGTCCACGCCGTCCCGGGCCTGCGCGAGCCCGACGGCGGAGGGCAGACCCAGCGCCCGCTCCGCGTCGACCCGGTGGACCAGCGTCTCGAACAGCATCCGGCGCACCCAGAAGCGGGCGTGCCCGTCGGCGCCCCAGACCCACATGGGCGCGTCCGGGTCGGTGTTCGCGAACACCTCCGCCGCCTCGGCGGCGCCCTGCTCCAGCCAGTCGGCGTACCCGTCCGCCCGCTCCGGCAGCCGCAGGTCCACGTCACGGCTGGTCGGCGGTGCCTGGATGCGCCGGCGCAGCAGCACCGAGAACCAGCGGTGCACGCTTCCGGCGTGCCGGGCCAGGTCGGTCAGGTTCCAGCCGGGGCAGGTGGGGACGGGGGCCGTCATGTCGGCGCCCCGGAGCAGGTCCGCGAACCGGGCGGTCTCCGCCGCCACGGCCGCCCGGTGGTCGAGCTGGTCGGCTGTGTTCATGATGGGGAGCCCTTCCGGCCTGTCGGATCATTGCCCCAGGCACTCTTTCACAGCCCGGACGCCGGCCCTCCACCGGCTCCGCCGCCTTCGAGCTCCCAGAGGCGGGCCAGGTGCGCGTGCAGGACCTCCTGGGCCCCGTCCGCGGTGAGGTGCCCGATGAGCACGTGCGCGGTGAGGCCGTCCGCGAGGGCGAGCAGGGCCCGGGCCTCCCGCCGCGGGTCGAGGGGCACGGGCAGGGGGCGGCCCCCGGCCGCTTCCCCGAGCAGCCGGGCGAACAGCGCCTCCAGCGCCGCGTAGTTCGTCCTGAGCGTCTCGGCCAGCGGGGCGCTGACCGCCGCCTGGGCGACGAACGCCAGCCAGACCCGGGCCTCCGCCCGGTGCTCCCCGCGCAGCAGGGCGACCTCCGTGGCCGCGTGGCCCAGGGCGGAGGCGGCCGACTGGGCCGGGCTGCGCACGAGCCGGGCCCGCACCCGTTCGCCGACCCGTTCGCCGATCTGCCCGAGGGTGAACAGCAGCATCTCCTCCTTGGTGCGGAAGCACCGCTGTACGGCGCCCATCGACACCCCGGCCCGCCCGGCGACGTCGCGCAGGGTCACGCCCTCCAGTCCGCTCTCGTCTGCGAGCCGGCACACCGCCTCGGCGATCAGCCGGCGCCGCTCCTCGTGGTCCACCTGCCTGGGCATGTCCTCCGCCTCCCTGTCCGCCGCACTGGCCCGCAGTTTATTCGATGCGTTTGCATCGGTTCCCGTATATGGTTCCGATGCAAGCGCATCGAAACGAGGACGGGAGCGTACGAGCCATGCGGGAAGAGCTCTGGAGGATGACGGCCGCCGCGCAGGCGGGAGCCGTGCGCGGCGGCGAGGTGTCCGCCGCCGAACTGGTCGAGAGCCATCTGGCGCGCGTCGCGCAGGTCAACCCCCGGGTGAACGCCGTCACCCAGCTGATGGCGGAACGGGCCCGCGCGGACGCGGCCCTGACGGACCGCCGGCGCGCCGCGGGCGAGGAACTCGGGCCCCTCGCCGGCGTTCCCTTCACGGTGAAGGAGACCACTCCGGTCGAGGGCGTGCCGACCACCTTCGGCGTGCCCCGCTTCCGCGACCTCGTCGCGGCGGCCGACGCGCCCCCCGTGGCCCGCCTCCGCGCCGCCGGGGCCATCCCGATCGGCCACGCCAACATGCCCACCCTGATCCTGGCCGGGATGCACACCCGCAGCGAGCTCTTCGGCGACACCGCCAACCCCTGGGACCCGACCCGCACCCCGGGAGGCTCCAGCGGCGGCGACGCGGTGGCCGTCGCCACCGGCATGGCCGCCCTCGGCCTCGGCAACGACTCCGGCGGCTCCATCCGCGTCCCGGCCCAGTTCTGCGGGGTCGCCGGACTCAAGCCGACCACCGGCCGCTTCCCCGCCGACCACCGCGTGCTCGGTCCCGACGACCCCGGCCCGGCCTCCCAGGCCCTCGTCACCGACGGCCCGTTCGCCCGTACCGTGGCCGACCTCCGCCTCGCCTACGAGGCCCTCGCCGGCGCCGACCCCCGCGACCCGAGGGCCGTGCCCGTGCCCGCGTACGGCCCCGCGCTGCCCGGCCCCGTGAAGGTCGCGGTGGTGGCCGACCCCGGCGGCCGCGGGATCCACCCGTCGGTGCGCGCCGCCGTCGCCGACGCGGCAGCCGCGCTCGCCGACGCCGGGTACGAGGTGTGCGAAGTCCCCGACGTACCCCGCCTGGACGAGACCCTCGACGCCTACGACCGCATCACGATCACCGAGTTCGCCCCGACCTGGCCGGTGGTCCGCACCCTCCTCGGCGAGGGCGGCGACCGCTACGTCCAGAGCGTCATGGAACGCACCCCGCCCGCCACCGCCGACGAACTCGTGCGCCTGATGGGCACCTGGCTGGGCATCCGGCGCTCCTGGGCCGAGTTCCTGGACGCGTACCCGCTGGTCCTCGGCCCCTCCTTCACCGAGCCGCCGGTCGAGCCGGGGCTGGAGTCACGCGACCGGGCGGGCCGGGACCGGGTGGCCTCCGGCATGCGCCTGTGCACCGCGACCAGCTTCGTCGGCGTCCCCGCCGTGGCCCTCCCCACCGGACTGCGCGACGGGCTCCCCGCCGGCGTGCAGATCATCGGACGGGCCTTCCGCGAGGACCTCTGCCTGGCCGCCGCCCAGGCCGTCGAGGACCGCCTCGGCGTCCTCACACCGGTCGACCCCCGTACCGCCGGCCGGGCTCTTCCGGCACCGGGGCCCGTCCGCGGCTAGGGCCCGGTCGCGGCGACGGTCGCCGGAGTCGGGCCGTCGGGGCGGACCGTGATGCTGTACGCGGCCCCGCCCGGCACGGAGACGAAGGACGGGGTGTACCGGGGCAGCAGGTGCTCCAGCAGCACCGTCGACTCCCGCAGCGCGAACTGCGTGCCCAGGCAGGCCCGGGGCCCGATCCCGAACGGCAGGTAGGCCCCCGGCCGGCCGGGGCGGCCGGCCCCTGCCGCGAAGCGCCTCGGGTCGAAGCGCTCCGGATCCGGCCACAGCAGCGGATCGCGGTGCGTCAGGTACGGGCAGACCAGCACGTCGCTGTCCGCCTCCACCGCGTACCCGGCCACGGTGTCCGCCTCCGCCGTGTACCGGGGCAGGATCCAGGC
The DNA here is from genome assembly GCF_040701585.1 of Streptomyces sp. NPDC093801. NCBI lineage: Bacteria > Bacillati > Actinomycetota > Actinomycetes > Kitasatosporales > Streptomycetaceae > Streptomyces > Streptomyces sp. NPDC093801. The sequence continues at coordinate 94,803 of NZ_JBFBDP010000002.1, forward strand.
GGACGGGTAGAGGCGGAGGGTCTCGGAGACCAGCGCCCGGACCGCCTCCCCGCGCTCCGGGGAACCCTCGGGCCCCGCCGCCAGGGCCTCCCCGCGCGCCTGCGGATGCCGGTCGAGCAGCAGGTACAGCCAGGTGAGGGTGGTGGCGGTGGTCTCGTGCCCGGCCACCAGCAGGGTGACCAGCTCGTCGCGCACCAGCCGGTCGGTGTACTCGGGGCGCTCCCGCGCGGCCCCGGCCAGGATGTGGAGCAGCCCCGGCCCGTCGGGCCCGGCCTCCCCGCGCCGCGCGGCGGCCACGGCCTCCTGCGCCACCGCGTCGATCCGGGCGAGGTCCGCGGCCACCGAGCCCCGCGCCTCCGCGGCATCGGCCGGCAGGCTCGGCAGCGCCGCCACCACGGCCGCCACGGAGGCCAGTTCGCGGGCGGTCGCAGGATCCAGGGGGTGGCCGGTGAGGGAGCGCCAGATGGTGTCGAGGGCGAAGCGGCGCATCTCCTCCCCGACGTCGAAGACCTGCCCGGTGCGCGCGTAGCCGGCCCAGCGCCCGGCCGCGGTCCGGGCCGCCCCGGCGATCCGCCGCTCGTAGCGGCGCATCCCCGTCCCCGTGAACTGCGACTGGAGCAGCCGCCGCTGCCGCTTCCAGGCCTCGCCGGTCGCGGCCAGCACCCCGTCGCCGATCAGCAGGCGGGCGCGGTGGGAGCGCTTGACGTACCGGTCCGGATGCAGGGCCAGCACGTGCTGCACCGCCTCCGGCGCGGTGACCAGGACGGTGGGCCGCGGCCCCAGCCGGACGGAGGCCACCCCGCCGAGCCGCTCCCGCACCCGTGCCAGCAGGTCGATCAGCTCCCCGCCCCCGGCGCGCCACGACTCCACGGCCGCGCCGTCCAGTTCGGGCACGGGCCGGCCGCCCGGTCCGTTCGGCTGCTGGGGGAGCTGCGCGGGGGCGGCGTCTGTGGCCACGGGGCTTCTCCTGTCCGGCCGGCGGCCCGGCCGTCGAGAGGTGCGGGTCATCACGGACTGTACGCGGACGGATGCCGCCCCACCCGCCGTACGGATCTTCTGGCGCGGCCCCGGGCCGCATACGATCCTGCGCGTACACCGCCGTACGAACCAGGGGGCCCGCGTGTCCGACGTGAAGACCGAACTCGACGAGCTGATGGGCGCGTTCCTCGGCGCGTTCACCAACACCGCAGGCGCCGTCCCCGACGTCGACGCCGTCCGCAGGGTGTTCATCCCCCAAGGGATGATCATCAAGAACGTCGGGGGCGAGCCCGTCGTCCACGACCTCGACTCCTTCATCGAACCCCGGCGCCGGATCCTCACCGACGGAACGCTGACGGAGTTCTCGGAGTGGGAGGTCGCCGAACGCACCGAGATCTTCGGGTCGATCGCGCACCGCTTCAGCGCGTACCGCAAGTCCGGCCGCCTCGACGGGCAGTGGTTCGAGGGCGAGGGCCGCAAGACCACCCAGTTCGTCCGCACCCCGGACGGCTGGCGGATGAGCGCGATGGCCTGGGACGACCTCTAGGCCGTCCCTTCCGGATCACTCCGGGCCCTCGGCCGCCTCCGGCAGCTCGTAGATCCTTCCGTCGACGCCCGCCCGGTACAGCCGGCCCGCCGCGAAACCCCGGCCGCCGCGCCCGTACACGATCTGCGTGGACAGCCGCAGCTCCGGTCCCGACGCGGCGGCGCACAGCGCCCCGGCCTCGACCCGCCAGACCTCTCCCGCCGCGTGCGTGGCGATCAGCGGCCGCCCCCGCCCGTCGAGGGTGAGCCCGTCCGGCAGCGCCAGGGCGTCGGCCCCTGCGGCCGAGACCCAGCGCCGCGGCCGCCCCGGGTCCGCGACGGGGATCCGGTACACCCCGGGCGAGAGGGTCGTCCGGACCACGTACACCTCGGTCCCGTCGGGGGACACGGCGATCCCGTTGGGCTGCGGGATCCGCGCCCACGCCGGGTCCACCCGGCCGTCGGGGGTGACGCGGCCGATGCCCGAACCGCCCAGGGTCGTCGTGTAGACGGTCCCGTCGGGGGCCGCCGCGACCCCGTCGACACCGCCGAGCCCCGAGGCGTACACCCGGACGGCCCCGCTCTCCGGGTCCACCTCCAGGAGCTTCGAGACCGGCAGCAGGTCCCCGGTCAGCGAGTGGGCCGCGTCGTTGCCGGTGCCGACGAGGAGCCGGCCGTCCTCGCGCACCACGATCCCGCCGTTGGCGCCGATGTTCCCGGTGAGCGCGACGGGCGCCGCCCCCGGCGCGTCGATGCGGTACACGCGTCCGCCGAAGTAGCCGGTGGCGAACATCCGGCCCCGCCGGTCCACCGCGATCGACTCGACCCAGTCCGGGACGTACGCCACCTGCACCGGCGCGCCCGAGGCGGCGGCCGGGCACCGCGGCGCGGCCTGCGCCGGCGCGGCGGGGACGAGGGCCCCCGCTCCCAGCGCCCCCAGTACGGCCAGCAGCGCGACACCGCGCCCGCGCCGGCGCGCGGCCGCGCGCGCCACCCCGTTCGACCCCATCGGTTCCCCTCCCCGGGCGTTGCGGTCCGCCCCGTGCAGTATCGGTCCGCACGCCGTTGCGGACGACGGCCTCCCGGGCCAACTCCCGGCGCGAAGCGGCCGGAACCGCTCGCCCGGACGCCGCGCACCGGGCGCCTGCGGCAACCACAGGGGCTCATGTGACGATGGCCCCGGCACATCCGCACCACATGGGGGGACCATGCGCACCCGTACCACCACCGCCGGCCCGGCCGCCACCCTCGCAGCGCTGCTCGCCCTCTCCGGGTGCACCTCGTCCGACGGCGCCCCGCACGCGTCGAGCCCCCCGGCGGCCGCTCCCGCACCCGTGCAGGGCGGCGGCTCCGGGTACGAGGGCCCGCGCCCGCAGGACCAGAACCTGCTGGCCTGGACCGGCGACCCCAACGACGCGGGCCACGTCACCGCCCAGTCGGCCGCGGGGGTCGGCGGCCGGATCACCCTGGTGCGGATCGGCCTGCGCGAGCAGATCACCTGGTCCAACGTCTGGCTGGGCCTGGCCGGCGTCGACCCGAACGCGCAGCTCTCCAACTGCTACCTCGGCGTGTACGACGCCACCGGCAAGCTGGTCGCGTCCACCGCCGACATCTCGCCCCAGCTGATGACCGACGCGGTGGCCAAGCCGCTGCCCTTCACCAAGCCGTTCACCGCCGCCGGCGGCACCTACTTCATCGCCCTCCTGCTGAACGGCAACTGGGCCACCAACGCCCTCACCCTGAAGGCCACCGGCGCCGGCATCTCCGTGAACGCGGGCCTGACGCCCCCGGCCCTGCGCTACAGCACGGTCCTGACCGGGCAGACCTCGCTGCCGCCCGCCCTCAACCTCTCCGAGCAGTCCACCAGCACGATCAACACCGGCTGGGGCAGCCAGTGGTACGGCATCTCCTGACGCCGTACCACCGCGGCTCCCACCGCCGGTCTCAGGAGGGCTTCGTCAGGGAGAAGGGCGTGACCGTCACCTTGTTGTCGCACTCGGCGAACTGCCCGTCGTCCATGCCGATCTGGTGCGAGCCCGCGCCCGGTACGCGGATGACGAGGCTGGGGAAGACGACGGGCGTGGAGCCGGACACGCAGTAGCCGTCCGCCTCGCCCTGGACGTTGACGAACGTCAGCTTCGTCCACGCGCGGGCGCCCGGGGTGAGCGACACCGGGGCGGCCGTACCGCTGTTGGTGGTGGCCAGGGGCAGGTTCTTGTCGGGGGCGCCGTTGCCGGCGCCGGCGACCTGCGGGAACCCGAGCAGGGTGCAGGTCGAGAGGCTGGTGACCGACACGACCACCGCCCCGGTCCCGGTGCCGGGCGGGCGGACGTCGGCCTGGTGGGCGGGGGAGACCCGGACGTCCTCGATCGTGCAGGCCTTGGCCTTGCCGCCGCCTCCGGCCGACGAGGGCGTCGGCTTCGCGGAGCCCCCGCCCCCGGTGGAGGAGGAGCCGCCGGAGGAGGAGCCCCCGGATCCGCCCGCGGGCGTGGCCGTTGCCGTTGCCGACGCCGGGGGTGCGGGCGGCGCGGACGGCGGGGCGGCGGCGCCCGCGTCGCCGGTCGGGCCGCAGCCCGTCATCAGGGCGGTGGCCGCCGCGGCCGCCGCCAGCGCCGTGGCGGTGCGCCGAAGACCTGCTGTGTACTGCATGGGATGCTCCCGTGGCTCACGACCGGTTCCGCGCCGGCTCTCGCGTCGGCGGACACGCGCCGCGGTCCGCCGGGGTTGCGCAGGTGGGACGCTGTGGCGGTTTCGTGACACGCCCCCGCCGGCGTGCGGCCGGCGCGTCCCGGGAGAAGGGGCCGGGCCCCGGTCTCAGCCGCCCCCTCCCCCTCCGTCCCCGGCCACGCCCAGCCCCGCGTCCCGGGCGCGCGCGACGGCCTCGGCCCGGGTGGCGACGTCGAGCTTCTCGAAGATGTGGGTGATGTGGTTGCGCACCGTCTTCTCCGCGAGGACCAGCTCGCGCGAGATCCGGCGGTTGTCGTAGCCCCGGGCGACCAGGTCCAGCACCTCCACCTCGCGGGCGGTCAGCGCGGGGAGGACCCGCTCCGCTTCGCGCCGCGGCCCGCCGGTGACCAGGGCGGCGATCCGCGCGGCCACGTCGGGGCCGAAGACCGCGCCCCCGGCCGCCACCGTGCGCACCGCGTGCAGGACCTCCTCCCGGCCGGCCCCCTTGACCAGGTAGCCGCGCGCGCCCGCGTGCAGGGCGGCCAGGAGGGTGCCGTCGTCGTCCGCCATGGTCAGCACCAGCACCTGCAGCTCGGGGTGCTCCCCGGCGAGCCGCCGGGTGGCCTCGATGCCCGAGCCGTCCGGCAGGGACAGGTCCATCACCACCACCTGCGGCCGGCCCGCGGCCACCGCGGCGGGCAGCTCGGAGAGGGTCTGCGCCTCGCCCACCACGCGGATGTCGTCGGCGCTCTCCAGCGCCGCCCTCAGCCCCTCGCGAAACAGCGGGTGGTCCTCGACGATCACCACGCGGACCTGCGTCTTCTCGGACAGCATGCACCCCACTATGGGTGATCGGCACCCGGATCCCGGGGAAGGCCCGCCAGGGCGGCCCAGCGCGGGGGCCGTTTCCGGACTCCGTGTTCCGGCCACCCGGCACATGTGGCCCATCCGGCGATCTTGTAGGGAAAAGGTGTCATTGAGCCAGGGAACCCGTCCGATCATCACCATGCAGGGCAGAACAACAGCCCCGCACGTCACAGCTGTTGACTGGGGCAACATCTGAGTCCAGAAGCCGAGACGAACTGTGCGGTAATCCAACCGGAGCCGTGCTTTGCGGCTAGGTTCTGAACGTCGCCGCCGCACCCGGGACACGGGGTCCGAGCGGGGAATCGCGGCGACAGGGACGTGACCACTCCCATGACAACAGCAACCCGGACCAGCGCCTTCCGCGTTGACCCCTACACCCCGCACTGCCAGGTCATCGCCGGTGAGGGCGACCACGCCGTCATCGGCATCTCGCCCGGCAACTCCTACTTCTCCGCCCAGCGCGTGCACGCGCTCGCCGAATGGGCCCTGGACAACTTCCGGCAGGCCGATCTCATCTACACCGACCTGCACGTGGCCGAAATGTATGTGGCCATGGGCTATCCGGAGGACGAGGCCCGTCGAAAAACAGTCAAGAACCTCCGGGGCGTACGCGCCAAGGTGACCAACGCCGTGGCCGATATCGACCCGTCCGGCACCCGCCTGCGCGGCAGGCCGATGTCCTCGCTCCAGGGCATCCCCGCGTACGACCGCATGCACGCGGACCTGCTGGAACGGCTCGGCACCGACCCGGCGTTCGCCCAGACCGCCAACGAACTCGTCGACATCTTCCTGTCCTCGAAGGTGCTCGGCGGCCGGCAGCCCACCGCGCACCAGCGCAAGGTCTGCCTCGACTACGTGTGCGCCGAGGCGCCCCTGTTCCTCGACACCCCCGCGATCCTGGGCGTCCCCTCCTCGCTGAACTGCTACCACCAGGCGCTGCCGATGGCGGACCTGCTCTACTCGCGCGGCGCCGGACTGCGGGCCTCCCGCAACCAGGGCCACGCCGTCGTCACCCCCGCCACCGAAGGAGAACAGCTGTGACCACCCACGCGGAGCCGATCCTCGACTTCCCGTTCACGTGGGACGGCACCCACCTGCCCGCCCAGATCGGCGAACTCGCCCCCGTGGTGAAGGTGCGCACCATCGCCGGGGCCGAGGCCTGGCTGGTCTCCTCGTACGAGCTCGTCAAGCAGGTCCTCGAGGACGACCGGTTCAGCCTCAAGAACACCTCCGACCCCGGGGTGCCGCGCCAGTACGCGCTGACGATCCCGCCCGAGGTCGTCAACAACATGGGCAACATCACCGGAGCCGGCCTGCGCAAGGCCGTCATGAAGGCGATCAACCCCAAGGCCCCCGGGCTCCAGGAGTGGATGGAGGACCACGCCGCCGAGCTCGTCGGGCGGATGGTCCGGCACGGCGCCCCCGTCGACATCCGCTCCATGTTCACCGACCCCTTCTCGGAGGCGATGCACTGCCAGATCCTCGGCATCCCGCACGAGGCGGCCCCGCTGCTGTCGGAGTCGCTGCCGATCGCCTTCATGAACAGCCCCCGCGAGATCCCGGCGGCCCGCCTGAACTGGGACCGCGACATCGCGTACATGACCGCCCGCCTCGACGACACGGAGCAGGGCCTCATCGGCGACCTCGCGAAGCTGCGCGGCACCGAGGGCTACGAGCACGTCAGCGACGAGATGTTCGCGACCGTCGGCGTCACCCTGTTCGGCGCGGGCGTCATCTCCACCGCCGGGTTCCTCGCCATGGCGCTGGTCACCCTGCTCACCCACCCGGAGGAGGCCGACCACCTGGCCGACCACCCGGAGCTGATGCCCCAGGCCGTGGACGAGCTCCTGCGGATCAACCTCTCCATCGGGGACGGCCTGCCCCGGCTGGCGATGGAGGACACGACCCTCGGCGACGTCGAGGTGAAGAAGGGCGAGCTGGTGCTCGTCCTGCCCGAGGGCGCCAACTTCGACCCGTCCGTCTTCCCGGAGCCGCACCGCCTCGACTTCACGCGGGCCAACTCCTCCGCCCACTTCTCCTTCGGCGGCGGCTCCCACTACTGCCCCGCCACCGCCCTCGGCAAGAAGCACGCGGAGATCGGCCTGCGCGCCGTCCTCGCGGCGATGCCCCGGCTGCGGCTGGCCGTCCCCGTCGAACAGCTCGTCTGGCGCACCGGCTTCATGAAGCGGCTGCCCGAGCGCCTGCCGGTGATGTGGTGACCGCCGCCCGGTCCCGCTGACGGCACGACGAGGCCCCCCACCCCGGACGCGGGGTGGGGGGCCTCGGCCGATCAGCTGCCGGCGGAGAGGTTGCCGGAGAGGACCGGGATGTTGTCCAGGATGTGCGAGAGGGACTCGTCGCCCTTGGCCTGGGTGGAGTTCTCGGTGCACTGCTGGTTCTGCGGGTTGGACAGGACGTTGACGTCCTGGACTCCGACGTTGGCCAGGATGGCGATCAGCGACTGGGCGTTGACCTTGACGGGCAGGCCGATGCAGGGCTTGTTGAGGGTGCCCTGGATGGCGCTGAGCTGGGGGCTCATGTCGCCGGCGGTCTTCTGGTTGCCGTAGATCTGCTGGGCGCCGTTGCCGTTGACGGTGTTGACCCCGTTGTCGTTGCCGATGGCCATGGCCGGGGCGGCAACGGCAGCACCCGCACCGATCGCGGCGGCGGTGGCTGCGGCGGTGACCATCATCTTCTTCAGCATGCTCGAAAGGTTCCTTGTCTGGCGGAGGACCGGCCCCGGCTGGGGAGGTCGTCCTGGTAACGGGGTACCTCCCCGCGAGGTGGCGCTAGATCACCCGATCGCCTGGCAGGAGGCCCGCCACCGGCCCGGCCCTGTTGACCGGCGTGTCCGAATGTGACGGGGAAGCGTCATTGCGGCCATGCCGCGGCCGCGGCGAGGATGGGGCCATGCCCACCGCACACCGTGTCGTCATCGCGGTCTTCCCCGATGTCGACCTCCTCGACGTCACCGGCCCCGCAGAGGTCTTCGCGCTGGCCAACCGCGAGACCGCGGGCCGGGCCGGGTACGAGGTCCGCCTCGCCGGCTCCGCCGCCGGGGCGGTGCGCACGTCGGCGGGCGTGCGGCTGCTGACCGACGTGGCGTTCGCCGACGTCGGCGCGGAGGTGGACACCCTGCTGGTGCCGGGCGCGGTCGACATGGCCGAGGACGGCCCGGTCGCCCGGATCGACGAGGAGGTCGTGGCCTGGGTGCGGGAGACCGCGCCGCACGCCCGGCGCGTGGCGTCGGTCTGCGTCGGGGCCCATCTGCTGGCCGCCGCGGGGCTGTTGGACGGGAGGACGGCCACCACCCACTGGTCGACCGCCGCCCAGCTCGCCGCGGACCACCCCGCCGTCACGGTCGACCCGGACCCGATCTTCGTCCGGACCGACCGGGGACGGCTGTGGACGGGGGCCGGGATCAGCGCCTGCCTGGACCTGGCGCTCGCCCTGGTCGCCGAGGACCTCGGTGAGCAGACCGCGCTCGCCGTGGCCCGGCAGCTGGTGATGTACCTCAAGCGGCAGGGCGGCCAGAGCCAGTTCTCCGTACCGCTCAGCCGCCCGGCCGCCGCGCGCCGGGACATCGACGAACTGCGGCTGTGGATCGCCGACCACCCCGACGCCGACCTGTCCGCTCCGGTCCTGGCCGCCCGGATGTGCCTGAGCGAACGGCACTTCGCCCGCGTCTTCACCCAGGAGACGGGCACCAGCCCCGCCGCGTACGTCGAAGCGGTCCGCATCGAACTGGCCCGGCGCCTGCTGGAGACCACCGACTGCCCGCTCGACCAGGTGGCGGCAGGCTCCGGACTCGGCTCGGCGGAGACCCTGCACCGGGCCTTCAGGCGGCAGCTCGCCACCACCCCGGCGGCCTACCGGCGCCGCTTCCGCACCCGGACGGCCTGAAGGCCCCGGCCCCGGACCCGCACCACCCCTTCCCCCGGCGGACGGCCGGGCGGAGCGCTTCGCCCTGCCCGCTGCCGCCGACCGCATCCCGATGAACGACATCCAGAGGAAAGGCATCCTGTGAGCACCACCAGCAGCACCGACACCACGAGCACCACCACCACCGCGTCCGCGACCCTGCGCAAGCTGAGCGGACTGGAATCCCGGCCGCCGCGGCTGGGCGAGTCCGCCCTGGTCATGATCGACTTCCAGAACACCTACCGCACCGGCGTCATGGCCCTGGAGGGCGCCGAGGAGGCCCTCGCGGCGGGCGCCCGCCTGCTGGCGCGCGCCCGCGCCGCCGGCACCCCCGTCGTGCACGTCGTCCACGACGGCGGCGAGGGCAGCCCGTACGACGTCCGCGAGCACATCGGCGCCATCGCCGACGAGGTCGCCCCGGCCGACGGCGAGCCCGTCGTGGTCAAGGGGTTCCCCAACGCCTTCCGCGCCACCGGGCTGGAGGAGACCCTGGCCGGACTCGGCTTCGGGGCCGGCACCGGCAAGGACCTCGTCCTGGCCGGGTTCATGACGCACATGTGCATCGCGTTCACCGCCCAGGAGGCCTTCAACCTCGGCTACCGTCCCACGGTCGTCGCCGAGGCCACCGCCACCCGCGCCCTGGCCGCCCCGGACGGCACCGTCCAGCCCGCCGCGGCCCTCCAGGCCGCCGCGCTGACGACGATCACCGACCTGTTCGGCGTCGTCGTCCCCACCGCGGCGGACCTGCGCGCCTGAGCGGGAGCTAGGCTGCCGCCGTGACCGACGCAGCGACCGGACGCCGACGCCTGATGGGCGCGGCGCTCGGCGCGGCCGCGGCGGCTGCCCTGGCCGGATGCTCCGGGCGCTCAGGCCCCGCGCCGCGGCTCCGGCTGGCGACCGGGCCGCCGGGAGGCCCGTACAACGCCTTCGGTCAGGCCCTCGCCCGGGCCGCCGCCGACGCCGGGAGCCGGCTGGAGATCGTCCCGGTGGCCACCGCCGCGAGCGTGGACAACCTGCGCCGGCTCGACGAAGGCTCCGTCGACCTCGCCCTGTCCATGGCCGACGTGGCCGAGGACGCCGCCCTGGGGCGCGAACCGTTCGTCCGCCGGGCCCCGGTGACGGCGCTGGCCCGCGTCTACGTCAACTACACCCACCTCCTGGTCCCGGCCGCCGGGCCGGTCCGCTCGGTGGCGGACCTCGCCGGACGCCCGGTCGCGGTCGGCGCCGCCGGATCGGGGGCGCAGGTGGTGGCGGCCCGCGTCCTGCGCGCCGCCGGGCTGTCCGAGGGCCCGGCGGCGGCCGGCGAACGGCAGCTGGGCCTGGCCGAGTCGGCGGCCGCTCTGCGCGCGGGCTCGGTCGACGCCGTGTTCTGGTCCGGTGGCGTGCCCACCCCGGCCCTGACGGACCTGGCCCGCGCACTGCCCCTGCGCTTCCTCGCGCTGGACGGCTTCGCGGACGCGCTGAGGCAGCGCTTCGGCCCCGTCTACACCACGGTCACCCTGCCCGCCGGGGCCTACGGACTGACCGCGCCGGTGGGCACCATCGGCGTCGGCAACTACCTCCTGGCCCGCGCGGACGTGGCCGCGGGCGCGACGGCCGGGCTGCTGCGGGTGGTCTTCGACCGCCGCGACGACCTGCTGGGCGAGGTCACGGCGGGCGTGCGGCTGGAACCCCGCTTCGCCATATCCACCGGCGCCGTGCCGCTCCACCCGGGCGCGGCCTCCTACTACCGCTCGGTGTACGGCTGACCGTCCGCCGGGGCCGGCAGCCGGAACTCGAAGGCCAGCCCCCGCGGGAGGTTCGGGGCGACGCCGAGCCGGCCCCCGCTGATCCGGGCGATCTCCTCCGCGATGGCCAGCCCCAGCCCGCTGCCGCGCACGTTCTGGTGCTCGGGGGAGCGGGCGAAACGGCGCAGCAGCAGGCCCAGTTGGTCCGCCGGAACCCCGGGGCCGTCGTCGGCGACCCGTACGACCGCCTCCCCTCCCGGAGCGCCCCACGCGCGCACCTCCACGCGGCCGCCGCCCGGGACGAACTTCACCGCGTTGTCGAGGAGCGCGTCCAGGATCCGCCCCGCCGCGTCGGGCAGGGCGCGCACCGGCAGCTCCCGCGGGAGGCCGCCCGCCGCCAGCTCCAGGCCCGCGGCCCCGAAGACCGGCGCCCAGGCCTCCACCCGGCCCCGTACCGCCCGTGCCAGGTCCTGGTCCGCGAGCTCCGCCGCCCCCGACTCCACACGGGCCAGCGACAGCAGCCCGTCCAGCAGCTCCTCCAGCCGCTCCGCCTCGTCCAGGGCCCGGGCGTGCTCGGCCAGGCCCGGGCCCGGGGCGACGTACGGTTCGACGTTCTCCAGCTGGAGGACCAGCGTGGCCAGGGGGTTGCGGAGCTGGTGGGAGGCATCGGCGACGAAGTCCCGCTGGCGGCCGAGGGAGTCGGCGACGGCCTCCGCCATCCCGTTGAAGTGCCGCCGCAGCCGCCGCAGTTCCGGCGGACCCGTGTCGGAGACGGCCCGGGCCCGCAGGCTCCCGGCCGCCAGGCGCTCCACCGCCCGGTCCAGATCGAGGACGGGCCGCATCAGCCACCGCGCGATCCCCGCCGCGACCAGGGCCGCCGCCGCGAAGGCGGCGACCGCCCCGGCGGCGATCAGCGACCAGCGGACCGCGACGTCCCGGCGGGCGGCGTCCGTGGGCACGGCCATCAGCACCGCCCCGCTGACCCGCTCGTCCCGCCCCACCGGCTCGGCGAGGACCGCGCTTCCCGGGCCCCAGGGGCGGATCGTCGGCAGCCGGTCGGTGGAGCGCCCGGTGAGGGCCCGCCGGCGGGCGTCCACCGCCCCGGACAGCGGGGTCCGCGCGGCGGGCCCCGTGCCCGCGGCCCGCGCCACCGTCGCCCCGGCCGCGTCCACCACGAGCACCGAGGCCCCGTACAGCTGTGCGTACCGGCCGATCTCGGCCGACAGCTCCGCCCGGTCGGCCTCGCCGCCCGTCCGGTCCGCGAGGTCGGCGAACCGTACGGCCTCCGAACGCCGCTGGAGCAGCAGGTGCTCGGTCCGCCCCCGCGCGTACGCGTCGGCCAGGGGCACGCAGAGCAACAGCGCGGCGGCCCCCATGAGCACCATCAGCACCGCGAGCAGCCTGCGCCTCACCGGCCCGCTTCCCGCTCCCCGAGCACGGCGGCGGCCGAGCCGAGCTGGTAGCCGAACCCGCGCACCGTGCGCACCAGGCCCGGGCGGCCCGTCTTGGCACGCACGCCCGCCACGTGCACGTCCAGCGACCGGGAGGCGGCGAGGAAGGCGTCGCCCCAGATCCGGTCCAGGATCTCCTCACGCGAGTGGACCTCCTCCGGGCGCGCGGCCAGCAAGGCCAGTACGTCGAACTCCCTGCGTGTCAGCCGGACTTCGCTCCCGGCCACCCTCACGGTCCGCCCCGCCGGGTCCACCTCGACGTCCCCGGCGCGCACGGCTCGGGCGCCGCCGTCGGCCGCCCCGCCGCCCGGACGTACTCCGTACGCCCCGGTCCGCCGGCGCACGGTGTCGATCCGGGCGATCAGTTCCGCCATCCGGAACGGCTTGACCACGTAGTCGTCGGCGCCCGCCCGCAGCCCCTGGACGACGTCGCGCTCCTCGCAGCGCGCCGTCACCACGATCAGCGGCGCGTCGCAGACCGTCCGCAGCCGCCGCAGCAGTTCGAGCCCGTCGAGGTCGGGCAGACCGAGGTCGAGCAGGACGAACTCGGCCTCGTGGACGTGCCGCAGGGCGTCCAGGGCCCGGCCCACCCGGCGGACGGTGTGCCCGCGCCGGGCGAGGGCGGTGCCCAGGGCCCGCGCCATGCGGTCGTCGTCCTCCACCAGCAGCGCGTGCACCGGCACCCTCCCCGCACCCCGGACCCCCGAACCGGCCGGCAGCCTATCGCGCCGCGCCCGCGGCGGCCGTCGCCGCAGACGACCGCGCCCCGGCCTCCTCCTCGGCGCGGCTGAGCGCCGCGTCACGGGTGTCCGGCATCAGGACGTACGTCACCAGCGAGACGAGGGCGCACCCGGACACGTACCAGAAGAACATCTTCTCGTGGCCGCCGTCCTTGAACCACAGGGCCACGTACTCCGCCGTGCCGCCGAAGAGCGCGTTGGCGACCGCGTACGGCAGCGCCACACCCAGCGCGCGGACCCGGGTGGGGAACAGCTCGGCCTTCACCGCCGCGTTGATGGAGGTGTAGCCGGTGACGATCACCAGGGCCAGCAGGGACAGGCCGAGCGCCGACCAGTACGAGGACGCCGACCCGAGCGCCGTCATGATCGGGTAGGTGCCGACCGTGCAGCCCACCGCGAAGGTGATCAGCAGCGGCCGGCGGCCGATCCGGTCGGACAGCATCCCGGCGAGGGGCTGGAGCGCGGCGAACAGCGCCAGCGCGGTGAAACTCACCAGCGTGGCCGTGGTCTTGGCCATGCCCGCACTGCCGACCAGGTACTTGGTGAGGTAGGTGGTGTACGTGTAGTACGCGACGGTGCCGCCGAGGGTGAGGGCCATGACCAGCCCGGCCTGCCGCCGGTGCTCCCACAGCGCCTTGAGGGAGCCGCGCGCGCTGTCGTCGTGCGCACCGTCCTCCTTGAAGGCGTCGGTCTCCTGGAGCCGGCGCCGCAGCCAGAACACGACGACCGCGAACACCGCCCCGAGCGCGAACGGGACCCGCCAGCCCCAGCTGCCCAGCTGCTCCTTGGTCAGTGTGTGCTGCATCGTGATCAGGATGCCCAGGCCGAGGAGCTGCCCGCAGGTCATGGACACGTACTGGAACGAGGACCCCAGCCCGCGCCGGTCGCGGGCCGAGGCCTCGGTCAGGTACGTCGCGCTGGCCGCGTACTCCCCGCCGATGCTCATCCCCTGGAGCAGCCGCGCCAGCAGCAGCACGACGGCCCCGAAGTAGCCGGCCTGGCCGTAGGTCGGGGCGACGGCGATCAGCAGGGCGGCCACCGACATCATGGTGACGGTCAGGGTGAGCGCGCTCTTGCGTCCGTGCCGGTCGGCGGCCCGCCCGAGGATCCACCCGCCGACGGGACGCATCAGGAAGCCGACGGCGAAGATGCCCGCGGTGTTCATCAGCTGGGTGGTCGGGTTGTCGCCGGGGAAGAAGGAATCGGCGAAGTAGATGGCGAAGCTGGCGTAGACGAACCAGTCGTACCACTCCACGAGGTTGCCGAGGGACCCCCCGACGAGCGCGAGACGGCGCCTGCGGCGCTCGTCCGAGGCTGACGGGCCGAGCGTGACGGCGGACGGGGGCATGGCGGCTCCAGACGGAAGTCCCTGATGGGGAGGGGTGGCGCCCCCGGATCCGGGGGAGTGCCCAGACTGGATGCGCCACCGCACCCGGACAAGGCCCGGCACCCAGATCTAACGTTCCGCTAAGAAAGCCGCACACGCCCGGGGGGTCAGTGCCCCCCGCGCCCGGGGAGGACGATCTCCTCGTCCACGGCGGCGGGTTCCTCCCTGCGGGCGAGGTGGAGCAGCTGCTCCCGGTAGCGCACCGGCGCGGTGTGCAGCAGCTCCGTCCGTCCGGCTTCCAGCGCGCTCATCCGGCGCGCGGCGGCGACGGCTTCGGCCCGGAGGTCTTCACCCCGGTGCCCCGGGACTGGCGCCGCCGCCCGGCCGTCCCCGACGGCCCGCTGCCGCGCCCAGCGGGTGCGCGGCCCGCCCGGATGGGCAAAGCTGGACGTGGTGGCAGTAGTGCCGACCGCGGAGCCGACTGGTGAGGAGGGGCTCGTGGACGCTTCAGGAGACGGGCGGCGCGCCCGCCCGGCCCGGCAGTGGGGGCGGAGGGCCGGCCTGATGTGCGCGGCCGCCGCCCTGGCGGCGGTGGCGGCGCCGGCGGCGGCGCAGGCCCCGCCGAAGGATCCGTACCCGGTGGTGGTCGTGGACTGCTCCTCGGCGGCCCAGGTGCGGCCCGAGGAGTACGTCCTGGCCTGCGGTGACGGCAACAACCGCCTGGTCGGACTCGACTGGGACAGCTGGGGCGCGAGCACGGCGACCGCCACCGGCACCGACATGGTGAACGACTGCCGTCCCTACTGCGCGGCGGGGCGATTCCGCCCCTATCCCGTGACGGTCACCCTGAGCGAGCCGCTTCCCTGGCCCGCGCATCCCGGGGTCCAGCGCTTCACCAAGATCCGGCTGCTGTACACGGACACCGCGCCGGCGCCCGTGCACAAGGACGTCACGTACAAGCTCGTGTACTGAACCGGACCGGCGGCCCGGGGTCCGGGACCCCGGGCCCCGGCTCACGCGGAGGCGTCCGCCCCCGTGCCGGGCAGCAGCTTCTCGCGGAACAGGTCGAGCACGGTGTCCAGCGCCTGCCGCGTCGGCTGACCGGGCTCGTCGACGAGGTGCTCGGTCAGGACGGAGTGCGCGGGCAGCGGGCTCTGCGGGGCGGCCGCGGCGTCCTCCAGCTCGACGGCGACGAACGCGTCGCCGAGCTCGCGGCGCAGGAACGCGAACCGGTCCCCGGGGACCAGGCGGTCTCCCTTGAAGCGCAGCCCCAGGACCTGGAGCCCCTCGCGCTCGCAGCGTCCGCGGACGACCGCCAGCTCCTGCGGGCCGATGTCGATCGAGCCCGCCCGGCCCGCCGTGCAGGGCAGGGGGAGCGAGGGCTGGGACAGCACCGGCGCGAGCATCCGCTCGTCCGTGGCCATGGCGAGGGCGAATCCGCCGGTCAGGCACATGCCGACGGCGCCCACCCCGGGCCCGCCGCAGCGCTCGTGCTCGGCTGCGGCCAGTGCCCGCAGCCACCCCACCACGCGCGAGCTGCGTCCGGTCGCCAGCAGGGTGAACTCCCGGCTCACGCACACCTGCCACATGGTCGAGGCCAGGGCGCGGGCGGTACGGGACCAGCCCGCGGTGGCGGGGTCGGCGTCGCGGCCGGGCGTGCCGAAGAGCACCGGGAGCACGGCCGTGCAGCCGGCGTCCGCCACGCGCTCGGCGAACGCCAGGACCTTGGGGGTGATGCCCGGGACCTCGGCCATGATGATCACCGCCGGGCCCGTGCCCCGGCGCAGCACCCGGCGGGTGGCGCCGTCGTGGGTGAACGTGCTCTTGGTGAAGCCGGTCAGGTCGTGGTCCGCCACGCGCCTCCCCTTCCGTCGGAAGTCCTGGACGGCCACAAGTTACCGACACGTAGAGCCGGTTGGTCAAGCGGCTCCGCGGCGGGCGGGGGCCTTCGGGCCCCCGCCCGCCGCGGAGCGGGTGCTAGCGTCCGGCGCTGCCGCTGACCAGCGGCCACTCGCGGTGCAGGGAGCCCAGCGGGATGCGGCGCTCCAGGACGGGCGTGCCGAACAGGGACAGCTGGAGGTGCAGCTGCCCGTTCAGGTCGAAGCCGCCGTACAGGGCCCAGGCGCCGCTGACGGAGGTCTTCCCGTCGGTGGACGCGGACGCCTTGGCGTCGGCCTCGCCGCGCAGGTAGGGGGCGAAGTCTGCGCCGACGCCGACGGCCCCGTACAGGCCGACGGAGGCCTCGGCGCCCAGGGCGCCCTTGACCCGCCCGGCGGCGGCGACGGTGGCCTTCACCGGGGAGCTGTTGACGGCCGAGGTGCTGACCGGCTGCCAGCCCTTGCCCGCCGCGTAGCTGCCGCCGACGCGGAAGTCGCCCTTGACGTCCTGCTGGACGTCGAGGGTGACCTGGCCGTCGGCCTCGACCTGGATGTACGTGGTCAGGTCGAGGTTGACCACGACCGGGACCGGGCCCACCTGGATGACGGGGGCGCTGTGCAGCTTGGCGAACGGGATCCGCTTGGGCGAGCCGGTGCTCGCCGCCGCGCGGCCCTTGAGGGCCCACTGCGAGGACCAGTCGCCGCTCATGCCGAGGAAGGCCGCGCTGGGGGCGGAACCGATCTTCGTGCCCGTGTACGAGAACTCGACCTGGGGGGCCAGCTGGACGAAGCCGGACACCGAGGCGCCCGCCGAGGCGGGGGCGTCCTTGGCGGTGTCGATCGCCGCGTTCACGTCGAGCCGCAGGTTGCCCAGGGGCAGCTTGGCGCCCTCGGGGCCGAAGCGGGCGCCCTCGCCCTTGGCCCAGGAGAAGGTGACCCCCTTCATCAGGGGCTCGACGACCATGGCGGAGGGGTCGACCTTGACCTTGCCGTCGGCCTTGGCCTCGCCCAGGGCGGCGGAGAGGGTCGTGGGGGCGGTCTTCACCTCGGTGCCGCGGTCGGTCTTCCCGACGACCTCGGTGACCTTCGCGAGGAGGCCGTCGGGGGCGCCGGGGGCCGGTGCGCTGGCGATGACATCGCCCACGGCGACCGGCTTGGCGGGGGCGGGGGAGTCGTTCGAGGGGGCGTTCTGGCCGCCCTTCGGGGGCTTGGGTGCCGGGGCTATGACGGCCCGCTGGCTGTTCTTGTCGTAGGAGGCGACCCGCAGCGAGGACTTCTCCGGCCGGCCCTCGCCGGTGGAGGTGCGGGCCAGCGGCGAGGGGTCGGCCGGTCCCTGGGGGGCGGCGGCCACTTCGAGGTGCTGGCTGCCGCCTGCGGCGGGGGCGCCGGGGGCGGCACCCGGGCCGGCGGAGTCGGTGTGCGCCGGCGAGGAGCAGCCGGCGGCGGCGAGCGCCAACGTGGTCAGGCCGGGAAGCAGGAGGCGTTGGGCGAACGTGCGCACGTAGGGAGAACCATTCGGTAAATGGGGGGAATTGAACGCGTTACCGAGAAGTAACGTGAGGGTTGATCATGACATGGGCGGGCCGCGTCAGTCATCTCGGGTTCCGGCCAACTCGCCTGCGCCACCTGAAGGTTGAAACTTCAAAAGCGGTGGGCGGCCGTTCCTCCGGTCATCCGGCCGCCCGCACCGGCGGGCGGGGCCGCAGGGCGGGTCCGCCCGCGTCGCGCAAGCCCGCGGTCGCTCAGGCGATGCCCACGGTGTGGGCGGCGCGGTACCCGGCGCCCTCCGCCACGGGGGCCAGCGTCATGGTGCCGGCGGCCGCCCGGTACCGGTCGTCGTGCGCGTTGGGGTTGCGCGGGGGCTTGCGCAGGGCGTACGGCTGCCGGGCGTAGACCTCCCGCAGGAACTCCTCGGGCAGGAAGAACTGCGAGGTCGTCTCGGTGCCCGCGTCGGGCCGCACCGTGAAGTGGATGTGCGGGGCCAGCCCCGCGTACCAGCCGGGCACGATGGTCCGGAACGCGCACCGCCCGGCCCCGTCGGTCACCTGGACCCCGCGCAGATAGGTCTCGCGCCCCTCCGAGTAGACCCCGGCCGCGTCGGCCTGCCAGATGTCCACGGCGGCGCCGGCGAGCGGCCGGCACCCGGCCGAGGCGCGCACCACCGTCAGCTCCAGCCGCAGCGGTACGCCCGCGCGCCCGTCGGTGACGTCCGAGCGGGTCCGGCCCGGCCCCGCGTAGTTCGGTCCCGCGCCCGCCTTCACGGCGAGCACGCAGTCGGGCGTGGCCCCGCCCGCCGGCGCCGATGCCGGTCGTGCGCAGCCCGCGGCCAGCGCGGCGAGGGAGGCGGAACCGGCCGCCAGCAGGAGGGCGCGGCGACTGCTCGGGTAGGTGCCGTCGTCGGTCATCCGAACCTCTCACGCGTGCGCCCGGGACGGCCGACCCGGACGGCCGCCCACCGGAGCCCACCGTGCCGCACCCCGCCGCCCCGCCCCGCGACCGACACGCGGCCGACCGGGCGTTGTCGGCCTCGCGCCGCACGCCCTCCGACGCGACGTCATCACGGGTGGGGGGTAACGCTGTTGCTCGTGGGTTACGCTGTTACCCATGACCACGACGCTCTACCAGGACGCCCTGCGGTCCGGCCAGGAGGCCGCGCGCACCGCGGTCCTCGACCGCGCCATCGACCTCCTGGTCACCGAAGGCATCCCCGCGCTGACGATCCGCCGGATCGCCACGGAGATCGGCACCTCGACGAAGGTGCTGTACACGATGTTCGGCGGCAAGGAGGGCCTGATCGACGCGCTGTACCAGGAGGGGTTCGCCCGGCTGCGCCGCGCACAGGAACGCGTGCCCGGCTCGCCCGATCCGCTGACGCACCTCGGCGACCTCGGGACCGCCTACCGGGCCCACGCACTGGCCGAACCGGCCTACTACCGCATCATGTTCGAGCAGGCCGTCCCCGGCTATCGCCCGGGCTCCGCGTCCCTGGCCGTCGCCGAGGAGGCCTTCGGCGTCTCCGCCGCCGCCGTCGGAGCCTGCATCGACGCCGGGGTCTTCCGCCCCGGCGACGCCCGCGAGATCTCGAAGCTCCTGTGGGCCGCCGCCCACGGGGCCGTGAGCCTGGAGCTCGGCGGCCACTTCCCGCCGGACACGGCGGCCCGCCGCTACGAGGCGCTGATGACCGCCGTCGCCGGGGCGTACCTGGCCCGGCCCGCCACCACCACGGACGAGGGACACCCCGCATGACGAAGCCCAGGACCCCCGTCAACCGCTACCTGTCGGGGAACTTCGCCCCCGTCACCGAGGAGGTCACCGCCCACGACCTCCCCGTCACCGGCCGGATCCCGGCAGAGCTCAGCGGCCGCTATCTGCGCACGGGCCCCAACCCGCTGGGCGTGGAGGATCCCGCCGCGCACCTGTGGACCCTGGGCGAGGGCATGGTGCACGGCGTCCGCATCCGCGACGGCCGCGCCGAGTGGTACCGCAACCGCTGGGTCCGCTCCGCCTCCGTCGCGGACCGGCTCGGGGAGCCGCGGCGCGGCGCACCCGTCGACGAGCGGACCGACTTCGCGCCGAACGTCCAGGTCGCCGGCCTGGCGGGGCGCACGTTCGTCCTGATCGAAGGGGGATTACGGCCGTACGAGCTCGACTACGACCTGGACACGATCGGCCCCTGCGACCTCGGCGCGACCCCGGAGGGCTTCAACGCCAACGCCCACTCCGTGTTCGACCCGCGCACCCGCGAACTGCACTCCCTCGCCTTCCGGTACGGCTCCGACCACGTCCAGCACATCGTGACGGACGACACCGGCACCGTGCGGCGCGCCACGACCATCCCGGCGCCCGGCAGCCCCTACATGCACGACTTCGCGCTCACCGACCACCACGTCGTCCTCTACGACGGCCCCGTCGTCTTCAGCGCGGCCCACCTCTCCACCGGGGTGCCCTTCGTCTGGGACCGCGCCCGTCCGGCGCGCGTGGGCGTCATGCCCCGCGCCGGCGGCGAGGTGCGCTGGTTCGACGTGGCGCCGAGCCTGGTCGGCCACACCCTCAACGCCTACGAGAGCGGCACGGACCTCGTCGTCGACCTCGTCCGCCACCCCGAGGGCTTCGACATCCGCGACGTCGGCACCAGCCGCCCCGCGCTGCACCGCTGGACCGTCGACCTCCTCGCCGGCAGGGTCCGCGAGGAGTGCCTCGACGACCGCATCCAGGAGTTCCCGCGCGTCAACGCCGCCTTCACCGGCCGCCCGTACCGTTACGGCTACGCCGCGGCGGTCGAACTGTACGCCCGGCCCGCCGGCCCCGGTGACCCGCGCCCGGCCGAGGGGTTCAGCAACGCCCTCCTCAAACACGACCTGGTGCGCGGGACCACCGAGGCCCACGAGTTCGGCCGGTTCGCGGCGGTCGGCGAAGCCGTGTTCGTCCCCGCCGGACCCTCCACCGCGTCGTCGGCCGCCGCGCCCCCGGCCGAGGAGGACGACGGCTACCTCATGGCCTACGTGCACGACCCCGACCGGGGCGCGGCGGACCTGGTGATCCTCTCCGCCCAGGACTTCACCGGCCGCCCCCTGGCCCGCGTCCACCTGCCCGTCCGGGTGCCCCTCGGCCTCCACGGCAACTGGATCCCGGACCTCTGACACCGGCGCTCAGCGGTAGTAGCCCTCCACCACCGCCCGCACCTCGTCGAACAGGGCGGGGCCGTCCTGAGGGACGGGCGGCCGGCCGCCGGCCGGTCTGATGTCCAGCAGCTGTGCGCCCGACAGGGCGAAGACCACCCGTCGCAGGCCGGCCTGCCGGATGACCGCCCCGCACATCGTGCAGGGTTCGCAGCTGGTGTACATCGTGGTGCGGGCCGCCGCCGCCGGGTCCAGTTCCCGCGCCGCCCACCGCGCCAGCTTGAGCTCGGGGTGGGCGGTGATGTCGCGGCCGGTCAGCGTCGTGTTGCGCTCCTCGGCCAGCACCGTCCCGTCCGGTGCCGCCAGCAGCGATCCGAACGGCGGGTCGCCGGCCGCCCGGGCCTCGGCCGCGAGGGCGACCGCCCGCAGGAGGAGGGTGCGGTCGTCGGGGGTGGTGGTCACGGCTGCTCCGTCGTGAGGGGGCGGGAAAGGTCGAGGTGTGCGGCGACGGCGGCGAGGTCCCGCCAGGCCGCCTGCGGACGCTGCGTCTCGCGCGGGTCTCCGCCGTAGGGGTCGAGGACGACGGACTCGGCGCCCAGCAGGCGGAGTTGTTCGACGTCGTCCACGACCTGGTCGATCGTGCCCTCGCCGGCCAGGCGCCGGGGCCCCTCCACGGGCGTGCCGGTGAGCTTCAGGGCGATGCGCGGGGCCAGTGCGGGCACGGGGCCGCCGAGTTCGTCCGCGTACGCCCGCAGCCGGTCCGCGGCCCCGCGCAGCCACGGCAGGGTGACGCGCAGCGGATGCCAGGCGTCCCCGAGGCGCACGGCCCGCCGCATGCCCGCCTCGCTGTTGCCGCCGACCCACACCGGGATGCTCCGCCGGCCGTAGGAGGCGGTGTCCGCCCAGGCCGCCCGGACGTCCCGCAGGTGTGCGTCGGTGAGCCGGCCGCGCCGCTCGAACGGGACGCCCAGGGCGGCGAACTCCTCCCGCGCCCAGCCCACCCCCACGCCGAGGACCAGCCGGCCGCCGCTGAGGTCGTCCAGGTTGGCCGCCATCCGCGCGGTCAGCAGCGGGTGACGGTACGGGGCCACGAGGACCGTCGTGCCGAGCCGCACCCGGCTGGTGATCCCGGCCAGCCAGGACAAGGTGGTGAACGGCTCGTAGAAGGGCGCCGGATAGCGTTCGGCGACATCGGGCGTGACGGCGACGTGGTCCGAGACCATCAGCAGGTCGAAGCCCAGGCCCTCCACCGTGTGGGCCCAGCCGCGCAGTACGCCCGGGTCGGTGCCCGGGCCGAAATTGAGGATGTTGACTCCGATCTTCACGCCGCCGAGCCTAGTCAGCCGGTACCGGCCCCCAGAAGGGATTCCCGCCGGTCCGGAGGGCGTTCGCCCGTGGATCGGCCGGTAATCTGGGCCGATGACCGAGAGTCTTGATCCGACCGACTGGGCGATCCTGGAGGAGCTCCAGCGCGACGGCCGGATCCCTTTCACCGAACTGGCGCGCCGCGTCAACCTGAGCGCGTCGGCGACCACCGAGCGGGTCCGCCGGCTGGAGGCGCTCCGGGTGATCACCGGGTACCGGGCGGAGGTCGACCTCGAACGCACCGGGCACGCCGTGCTCGCGGTGGTCCGGCTGAAGTACCCCGGCACCCGGCACGAGCCGCTGCGCCGGCTGCTCGCGGAACGCCCCGAGATCCTGGAGTGCCTGCGCACCACCGGGGACGACTGCTACGTCCTGCGCGTGACGGCCACGTCGATGGGCCACCTCGAGGAGATCGTCGACGCGCTCGCCCAGTTCGGGAGCACGACCACCAACCTCGTCTTCAGCCGGACCCTGCCGCTGCGCGGCCCGCGCGAGCCCCGGCCGGCGGCGGGCGGCCGGCGCCGCTGAGGGGTGGCACGCCCGTGCCCGGCGCCCAGTTTCGGACGCCGGGCACGGTACGGGGGGTTCAGCCCTCGTGGGAGGAGGTGATCTCCCGGCGCAGGCCCTCCAGGATGCGGGCCGCCTCCGGGAGCCCGCTCCGGTCGCAGCGGGCCGCGCCCGCCGCGAGGCGGGCGGCGGCGGCCCCGGTACGGCCCAGGCCGTTGTGCTCGATCAGCGCCGCGACGCGCACGGCCTCCGCACGGGCCTCCTCGCCCTGCTCCCCGCCCCCTTCGTGCGCGGCCACCGACGCCTCGGCCTCGGCCAGCGCCTCCGGGAAGCGTCCGGCGTCCGCGAGGACGAGGGCGCGCCGGTAGCGGATGCTGCCGGCCTCGAACCAGGGGGTGAACTCCTCGGCGTCCTGCGCGGTCGCCGCGCACACGGCGTCGGCCTCCGCGAGGTGGGCGAGCGAGGCCTCCACGCCCTCCGCACCCCGGGCCGCCTGGTTGAGGCGGGCGAACTCGCGCATCATCTGCGTGATCACCGAGGGGTTGGGGGCCTGCGCGTGCGTGGCGAGGGCCCGGGCGTACGCCGCCCGGGCGGCCTCCGGGCGGTCGGCCGTCGCGAGCGCGACCGCCGCCTCCGAGGCCACCGAGGTGAGCACCGCCCGGCCCTCCCCGCCCCAGGACGCGGCGGAGTCGGCCAGCCGCAGGAACTCCTCGGCGGCCGCCAGGTGTTCGTCCAGCTCCCGCAGCCCCCGGGCCAGGCTCAGCCGCCCCTGTGCGAGCAGGCGCGGATCGACGGAGCCGGCGGTCCCGTCGGCGGCCACCGACTCCAGGACGGCGACGGCCTCCGCCGCCCGGCCGGCGCCCCGGAGCAGGTCCGCCAGCTGGAGCCGGACGTCGGCCGCCTGGTCGTGGTCGCCGTCCCGGTCGAAGCGGTCCGCGGCCTCGGAGAGGTGCCGCACGGCGCCGGCGGTGTCGCCGGTGTGCGTCGCCGCGTGGCCGAGCATCGCGTGGGCGGGCGCCAGCGGGAAGCCCGGGTCGTCGTGGCGGACCGTGAGGGCGATCGCCTGGTGCAGCAGCTCGGCGGCCTCCTCGTGCCGTCCCCGGGCGAGCAGGACCTGCGCGAGCACCGCCCGGGGCCGGTTGCCCTTCCAGGGACGCTCCGGAGCACCGGTCGCCAGCTCCTCCAGCACGGCCCGCAGCCCCCGCTCGGCCCGCTCGGTCTCACCGAGGCGCAGGTCGAGGGTGGCGCGGAAGTCCAGCGCGTTGGCCGCCTGGTAGGGCGCGGACAGCCGCAGCGCCTCCGCGCGCAGGGCGTCGGCCGCCGCGTCGAACCGCTCCCGGGTGGCCCCGGACACCTCCGGCGCCTCGGCGATGGCCTCGTGGAAGGCGCCGTACACCCGCGCGTACAGCACCGCCAGGTACCGCCGGGCGGCGATGCTGCCCGGTCCGGTGCCGGCGACCGTGCCGTCGGCGCCGGGTACCTCGTAGGCGGCGCCGGCGTCCGTGCCCGCGGCCGCGAGTTCCCCCGCCTCCCGCACGAGCGCGTCGAGCCCGGCCCGCACCGCCTCGGGGTCCCGGGCCTCCGCGTCGGCCGCCGGCCCGTCCTCCGCGTCGGGCCGCACCGTCCAGGCGAGGACCATCGCCCGGGCCGAGAGGGCGTCCCAGACCATGCCGGCCCGCTCGAACAGGCCGGCGGCCTCCGCCATGGCCCCGAGGGCCTCGGCCTCGCGGTCCCGCACCCGCAGGGCGAACGCGTGCTGTTCGGCGAGCTCGGCCCGCAGCCGGGCCTCCGGGCCGACCCGTTCGTCGTGCACGTAGCCCTCGGCATCCGCCGCCTCGGCGATCCGCGCCCACAGCGGCGCGTCGCCCGGGTGCCCCAGGGCGTCCAGCCGCCGGGCCTCCCGCACCAGCGCGACGAAGTCGCCCGGGACCTCCCGGACCGCCCGCGCGGGGACGGCCGTCGCCGCGCGGGCCGCGGCCGCCGGGCGCACGGCGGCGACCCCGGTGCGCAGCCCCAGCGGCAGCGGCTCGTCCAGCAGCGGCGCCCGCTCCAGCCGGGCCCGCCGCCGGTCGCCGACCGCCGTCGTGCCGTTGCGCGCGTCGAAGGCGGCGGCCAGCCCCTCCGCCTCGGCGCGTACGGTGTCCAGCAGCGCGCCGGCCGTCCACTGGCGGCCCGGCGGCCCGGCGACCGGGGTGTCCGCGTGCCCGTCCGCCACCAGCCGGGCGAGCAGCACCTCGACGCCGGTCAGGAACCCGAGGCGGCTCAGCGGGGCGCCGGCCGCCTCGAACAGGGGCCGGTTCTCGGCCAGGACCTCCAGCCCCCGCCCCTCGTTGCGGGTGAGCGCGCAGAACTCCAGGTGCAGCCCCACCTCCTGCTGCGTCCCCGCCTTGCCGCGCACCGCGCGGTACCCGGTCAGGTGGTACGCCCGCGCCTCGTCGGTGCGGCCCTCGCGCACCAGCGCCAGCAGCGCCCTCGCCCGGCTCGACTGCGGCTCCTCCGAGCACGAGGAGGAGCCGGAGAGCACCGGCTCCCACAGCTCCAGTGCCGCCGCGTCCTCACCGGACGACAGCCGGAACAGCGCGTGGGTCCGCGTCTCGCAGGCCTCGCAGTCGCTGAGCTGCGTCCGCGGCCGCGTCGCCCACAGGTCGTACGCGTCGGCGACACCGCTGCCCGTGTGCGCGGCCACGTGGTAGCGCATCGCCGCCACCGGCTGCACGCCGTGCCCGTCCGCCTCGTACCGCTCCCGCATCCGCCCGGTCCAGGCCTCGATCACGGCCAGCGGGACCTCGGGCACCTGGAGCAGCGAGGTGGTCACCCACTTGAACCGCCACAGGACCTGGCCCGCCTCCCATTCGCTGAACGCGCCCGGGGCGTCCTCCCACAGCTTCAGCAGCCGGGCGAAGACCACCGGCGCCTTGCGGTGCTCGCCGGTGAACTCGTACGCCGTCATCAGCTCCATCAGCGCCGTGACCAGCACCTCGGGCTTCTCGAACGGCTCGGCCGCCTCGACCAGTTCCTCGGCGGTGATGGTCCGCTGCAGGCCGTGCGGGCGGTCGTGGTTCTCGCGCAGCGCCTCGAACACGGCCTCCGGGGTGTCCGTCATCACGAGTCCTTCCGGAAGCCGGAGCCGGACGCGGCGCTGTCGCCGCCGCGGCCCCCGGGGTGCATGGCGTGGGTGAGCAGGCCGATGAAGGCCCGGTTGAGCAGGGCGCTCTCGCTCGCCTTGAGCGGGCGGCGGCTCAGCAGCAGCGCCTGCCCGTACAGGGACTCGGCGGCGGCGACCGCGAGCCCGCGCTCCTCGATCGTGACGGCCTGGCGCACCAGCGGGTTGAGGTGGTTGAGCACCAGCTGGGCGCGCGGGGTCTCGTTGCGCAGGGATCCCAGGATGTCGGCCCACAGGCCGTCGCTGTCGGCGGCCAGCGTGGACCGGGTCCGCTCGTGCCGGGCCTCCCGGTTGTCCAGCAGCAGCGCCGGGGCCGTCACCGGCTGGAAGTCGCGCAGGACCACGTCGCAGTCCTGGGCGGCGATCACCTCCCGCGCGATGCCCAGGAACGCCGCCGCGCGGATCTCGGCGGACGGCTCCACCGCGTCCAGGTGCGCGGTGACCGTGGCCGGGTCCAGGTCCGTCACGGCCGTGCCCGGCCGGATCTCGGGCAGCCGGTGCACCAGGTCCCGGTCGTAGGTGTAGCCGCCGTTGACGACCCCGAGGCCGGCCGCGGCGGCGATCGGCGCGACCTGCCGGAACTCCTCCACGCTGCGCGTGACGAGGACCGTGGCGTGGGCCCGGGCGAACTCCTCCAGGGTGACGTTGCCGTCGGTGGTCTCGAACGGCAGCCACGGCAGCACGATGCGCAGCAGCTCGTCGTCGTACCGGGCGAGGGCCTTCACCGCGAGGTGGTGGGTGTCGATGAACCGGTGCAGCAGCGCGGGATCGCTCGCCGCGAGCCCGGTCAGCCAGTCCCGGATCCGGACGCCCAGCGCGTCCCGGACCGCCGACAGGGTGCCGTCCTCGTACAGCGCCTCGCGGGACGCGGTCGGGCGCAGGCTGGTCGTGTCGATGACGCAGCGCACGAAGAACGCCCAGTCGGGCAGCAGTTCCGTCGCCCGGTCGCTGAGCAGCATGCCCTTCAGGTGCACGCGGTGGCCCGCGCGCTGCGCCGGGCTGAGCGCCGTCGGCAGGACGTACGCGACACCGCGCAGCCCGGCCGCGGGCAGGTCGAGCTCGATGGTGTCGAGCGGCGCGAAGTCGAAGACGGTGCGGCAGTAGGCGGCCAGGGCCTCGCGGCGGGCCAGCGGGGAGCGGTGCTCCTGCTCCCACGGCGGCGGCGCGTCGATCCGGACGGTGTCCCCGCCGGGTCCGGTGACCGTGACCCGGTACGGGAGCAGGCTCCCGTAGTGCCGGGCGAGCTCGACGACCCGGGCGGGGGACGTCCACTCGGCGTTGTCGGCGCGCGGAACGAGCCGGACCGTGGTGCCGGGCTCGACGGCGGCGTCGGCCGGCAGGGTGCGCAGGGTGTACCGGCCGTCGGAGTGGCCGCGCCACTCGACGGCGGGTGCGGCGGGGTCGCCGGCGTGCCGGCTGACCACGGTGATCTCGTCCGCGACGACGAAGCAGGCGAGCAGGCCGATGCCGAACTGCCCGATGAAGTCACCGCGCGCCGCGTCGAGCCCGGCCCCGTCGAGCCCGCCGTCCGTGGTGCGCTTGGAGCTGCGGCCGATGGTGGCGAGGAAGCGGTGGACGTCGGCCTCGGTCAGGCCGATCCCGCTGTCGGTGATGGTGAGCGCGTCCCCGGTGCGGACGGTGATGGAGGCGGGGGCGGACGGGTCGGCGGCGCGGCGGGCCGTGATGGCGTCCACCGCGTTCTGCAGGAGCTCGCGCAGGTAGACGCGCGGGCTGGAGTAGAGGTGGTGGGACAGCAGGTCCACCAGACCGCGGAGGTCGACCTGGAAGGTGTGGGCGGACTCGGAGTGCGGCACCTTGGGGCATCTTTCGGTAGGCACACCGCGCCGCGGCTGCGCGCCGCGCGGTGTGCGGGGAGGGGGGAGGGCCGGGGCCCGGTCGGTCAGGCGCCGACGGACGAGCGGTGCCGGCGGTAGGCCGTCACCGGGTCCGTGTTGACGTGGTTCCAGGGGAACTCGGTGACGGTGTTCTGCGTCAGCTCGAAACAGCGGCGCGCCGGCTCCCGCTCGCCCGCGAGGGAGAAGGCCAGGGCGAAGCTGTTGCAGACCTGCGCCCACCCCCTGCCCCGTTCGGCGTCCGGGTGCAGGACGGACCGCTCGGCGGCCTCCGCCAGCGACGCGGCCGTCTCCGGGCGGCGCATGTACTGCCAGTCGGGGCCGTCGCCGAGGGAGAGCCAGTGCTCGATGTGCGCGACCGCGACGAGCTGGCCGAGCGGACTGCCCTCGGGCGCGGCGAGCATCGACCGGCGGGCGAAGTCGTGCATCTCCTCGTGCGAGCCGCCCCACTTCTTGCAGACCTGCTGCAACTGCTGCTGGTGGGCCCGCAGATGGTACGGGTCACGGCGCACGACCGCCTCGAAGCGGCGCCGCGCCAGGACCGGGCCGACCTCCAGACCGCGGCCGCTGACCTGGAGGAAGTGCCAGGGGGAGACCCAGGAGGGCTCCAGCTCGGCGGCCCGGTACAGCCACTCCTCGGCCCGGCGCAGCCGCTCGTGGAACACCTCGAACTGCTCGCGCGAGACGTCCGCCGCCCGCGCCCCCGTCCGGGCCTCCCAGCCCCAGCTGATGGAGCGGGCCCCGGCGACGAGCAGGGACAGCGCCGAGCCGGGCTCCGCCGCGACGGCGTCCCCGATCCACCGCTCGACCCCGGCGGTGTCGCCGACCGTCCACAGCAGCCAGGAGCGGTCGCCGTCCTCCGGGTGCGCCTGGAGCCCGTCCCGGACCCCGGCCCAGTCCGCCGCCTCCGCGGCCTCGCGGATCCGCGTCACCGCGGGATCGCCGAAGTCCTTCTGCAGCTGCGGCGCGGGCGCTCTGCCCGCCCATCGCTTCAGCGACAGCCCCGCCCCCCGGAGCAACGCCATGACCCACCCCTTGCTGTGC
Source organism: Streptomyces sp. NPDC093801 (assembly GCF_040701585.1). Lineage (NCBI taxonomy): Bacteria > Bacillati > Actinomycetota > Actinomycetes > Kitasatosporales > Streptomycetaceae > Streptomyces > Streptomyces sp. NPDC093801. Next base: position 123,434 of record NZ_JBFBDP010000002.1, read on the forward strand.
ACGTTCCCGGCAGGGGACGTCGATCTCCGCCCCCGTGGAGGTAGTGAGTATCACGGGGTCCCGTGGATCGCACAACTGTTTCCCGGCCGGGCGCTCAGTTCCCGCCCCCGAACCCCCAGGACTCGATGTCGCGGTAGTGGATCGGCCCCGGACCGCGCCCGATGTTGCTGCCCACCAGGTGCAGCCGCCCCGCCTGCCAGGGCCGGCCGGCGAACGCGGTGAGGCCGGCGGCGGCCTCCGGCACGCTGGCGGTGTCGCTGCGGCGGGCGCGGGCCAGCGTCAGGTGGGGGCGCAGGGGCCGGCCCTCGTAGGGGACGCCGCACTCCCGGACGAGGGAGCGGACCTCGGAGGCCAGCAGGTGCAGCCCGTTGAGGTCCCCGTCGATCCCGGTCCACAGCACCCGCTCGTCGAAGTGGCCCCCGCCGCGCAGTGCCAGCCGCAGGGGCCGGCGTATCGCGGCGAGGCCGGCGAGGGGCCCGCGCAGGCGGGGGACGGCCGCGGCCGGGAGTTCGCCGAGGAAGGCGAGGGTGATGTGCCAGTCCTCGATCCGGTTCCACCGCATGCGCGGGTACGCCTCGTAGGCGGGCAGCAGCTCCCGCTCCAGCTCCTCCTTCGCGTCGTCGGGCGGGGCGAGGGCGATGAACACGCGGACGGTCGCGCTGTGGGTCTGATGCTTCACAGGGGACTTCGTACCGTGCCGGGGCCGCCGGAACCAGCTGACGGTCAGTGGGATCCGGTCAGGCCTCCGGCAGCACGAGCCAGACCTCGGAGAGGGACAGGCCGTGATCACGGTGCACGGCCCCGCAGGGACAGCCCAGCGCGACCCGGCGCCAGTCGCAGGCCACGTCCCACGGCCCGTCCTGGCCCCCGCACCCCGGACAGCCGACGGTCCGGGCCGCCCACACCCCGGGTGCGGGCCTGGTGTGGTGCCGGAACCGGCCCGCGTGCCGGGCCCGCCAGGGCACTGCCGGCGGCGTGAGCGGGGAGGCGGAGCCGCCCGTCGCGCGCAGGGCGGTGAACAGCGCGGCCAGCCCGGGGAGCAGGCCCTCGCCCGCCCCGGTGGGCGGCGCGGGGCAGGACCCCGCTCCGTACCTCGGGGCCGCGGCCGCGGGGGGCGGGTTCGGGGCCCCGTGCCAGGGCAGCAGGGCCCGGGCGACGGCGGCCATCAGCGCGGCGGCGGCCGGGCTGACGGCACCGGCGTCGAGGTGGTGGACCGCGGCCCGTTCCACCCGCTGCAGCCGCCTGTCACGATCCCCCGCCCGCAGTCCCGCCGCCGCCCCCCGCCGCCGCGGCAGAGGGGCTCCGACCCGCTCCAGCACGTCCGCCACGGCCCCGGCGTCCGCGGGGTCCAGCCGCCAACGACCGCCGTCCAGCAGCTCCCGGGCCCGCGCGGACTCCCGGACCAGGGAGCGGGTCGCCAGGGGGAGGGGCTCCTCAGGCACTCGGGATCCCCCGTCGCCCGCAGGCGTCGCGGGCGGGGGAGGGGCTCCCGCCCCGGTCCTCTCGCTGCCCGTGCCCAATGCCGCCCCCGCTCCCCGCTCCGGCCGTGATCACGGATCATGTCAGGGCCGGAGCGGGCCCGGGCCGGCGGAGGCGGCGTGGGAGAATCACGGGGCGTGGTCGGACGAGCGATGCGCGTCACGCCGGGCCGGGTGCGGCGCGGCCGGGAGGTTTCATGAGTGCGCGGCCCGTGCTGATCGTCGACGCCGCCAATGTCGTCGGGTCCGTGCCCGACGGGTGGTGGCGGGACCGCAGGGGGGCCGCCGAGCGGCTGCGGGACCGGCTGGCGGAGCGGGAGGGCGGTGAGGAGGTGATCCTCGTCGTCGAGGGAGCCGCCCGGGGGGTCGGGTCCGTGCCCGGGGTGCGGGTCGAGTCCGCGTCCGGCAGCGGGGACGACCTCATCGTGGAGCTCGCCGCCGTCCACGCCGACCGGCCCTGCACGGTCGTCACCGCCGACCGCGCGCTGCGCGAGCGGGTCCGGGCGTACGGCGCCCGGTGCGCGGGCCCCCGTACGGTCCGGCCGGTCTGAGGCCCGTCAGACCGCGTCCGCCCGCCGCGCGGCCAGGCCGTCCAGGATGAGCCGCAGGCCCAGTTCGAAGCCGCGGTCGTCCAGGCCGGCGAGGCCGCCGGGCCGGGCCCGCGCCGATTCGAGGGAGTCGGCGAGGGCGGGGTAGCCCGGGCGGTAGTCGCCCGGGGCGCGGGTGAAGCCCGCCGTGAAGGTCTCCAGGGCGGAGCCGAGGACCAGGTAGTCGAGGGCCGCGGCCGCCTCCGCCGCCCCGGCGGGGGTGCAGCCCGCCCGGACCAGGGCGGCCAGCAGGGCGTCGTAGCCGCGCAGGGCCCGGTCGGCCTCGACCCGGCGGCGGGCCACCAGCGCGATCATGTGCGGGTGCCGCAGGTACACCCGGCGGTAGCCGCGGGCGTACTCGGCGATTCCCCGGCGCCATTGCGGGTCCTGGAGCGGAGCGAGGTCGATCTCCTCGTTGAGGAGCTCCGACGCCGCGTCCAGCAGGTCGTCCTTCGATGCCACGTGGTGGTAGAGCGACGCGCCGCGCACCCCGAGGCGGTCGGCCAGCGGCCGCATCTTCAGCGCGTCCGGGCCCTCCTCGTCGAGCAGTTCCAGTGCGGCGCGCGCGATGATCGCGCGGCTCAGCAGCGGCTGGCTCGGTCGGCCCACGGCGGTACTCCCCCTCTTTCGCCGCAAGGTTACCCGCCGGCAGGCCTTCCCAAGGGGCCGAGGGCGCGTTAACGTCCCCGCAACCCCGTTACCTAACGACGTTAGATTTAGCTCGGGAGCAGCCGGGGACGCCGGACGGCTCCCCCTGCCCTTCGAGGTGTCACGTGTCAGAACCCTCTTCCGGCGGCAGACCCGCCACCGCAGCCCCCCGGGACGGCAACAGCGACGCCGCCCGGCTGAACGACCTCGGCTACCGGCAGGAGCTGCGCCGCAGCCTGGGCGCGCTGGGCAACGTCGGCATGGGCTTCGCCGTGGTCTCGCCCGTGGTCGCGCTCTACGCCGTGTCCATGGTCGGCACGTCCATCGCCGGGCCCGCCTGGGTGTGGGCGCTCCCCGTCGTCCTGCTCGGCCAGTGCCTGGTCGTCCACGTCTATTCCGAACTGGCCTCCCAGTGGCCGCTCGCGGGCGGCCCCTACCAGTGGGGGCGCCGCCTGCTCGGGCCCTCCTTCGGATGGATGAGCGGCTGGGTCTGGCAGTTCGCCGTCATGTTCGGCAACACGACCGTCGCCTACCTGGCCGCGCCCTGGGTCTTCGCCCTGATCGGGGTCACGCCCTCCCCGGCGGCCATGGTGGCGGTGGCGGCGGCCATCCTGCTGGGCTGTACGGCGGTCAACGCCTTCGGGATCAGGATCCTCAGCCTCTTCGTCTCCCTGGGCATCGCCGCCGAGGCGGTGGCGTCGGTCCTGGTCGGCTTCAGCCTGCTGCTGTTCTTCCGCAAGCACGGCTTCTCCCTCTTCACCGAGACCCTCGGGGCCGAGCGGCTGTCGGGCGGATCCACGGCGATGGCCTTCCTCGCCGTCCTCGCCGTCGCGGGCTGGGGCTTCATCGGCTTCGACGCCTGCGTCTCCACGGCGGAGGAGACCAAGGACGCCGGACGGCAGGTGCCGCGCGCCATGTGGTGGGCGCTCCTGAGCGTCGGCACCGTGGTGATCCTCAACGCCATGGCGGTGGCCCTGGCCCACCCCGATCCGGCCGCGGTCGTCGCCGGCCGGGACCTCGACCCGGTGACGACCGCCGTCGTCAGCTCCTTCGGATCCTGGGCCGACAAGCCCTTCGTCCTCGTCGTCCTGATCGGCTTCCTCGCCTGCGCCATGGCCTCCCAGGGCGGCGCCGCCCGCGGCGTCTACTCCCTCGCCCGCGACGGCGTCTTCCCCTTCTCCCGCCAGGTGCGCAGGGTCAACCGGCGCCAGGCCCCCATCGGCGGCCTGCTGGCCTCCACCGCCGTCAGCTGCTGCGCCCTGCTGCTGGGCCTCGACGCCACCGCCATCGGCAGCCTGATCGCCTTCGGCACGGCCGCCACGTTCCTGCCGTTCTTCCTGGTCTCGCTGGCCGCGCTCGTCGCCCGCCTGCGCGGCGTCCGGGTGCCCTCCGGACACCTCCGGCTCGGCCGCAAGGGGACCTTCCTGAACGCGCTCGCCGTGCTGTGGACGGCCTTCGAGGTGGCCAACGTCTGCTGGCCCCGGGCGGTCCTGGCCCCGCCGGGCGCCCCCTGGTACCAGATCTGGGCCGGCCTCCTGGGCACCGGGGCCGTCATCACGGCCGGCCTGCTCTACCTGCTGGTCCGGCGTCCCCAGGAGAGGCTGCGCGCCCTGGAGCCGCCCGCGGCGGGCCCCTCCGGGAACCGTTCCGCCGAACCGGCGGCCGGGGTCTCCTGACCCGCCGCCCCCTTCCCGCCCCCACCCGGCCGGATGGGGGCGCGTGGTTCGCGGTGCGCGCCCCGCGCGCCGCCAACGGGGCGGTGCGCGCCGCTTGGCCCGGCCCGGATGTGGGCAGGGTGGGTCGAGAGCATGCGGCCGCCGCCCCGGCGGAGCGGCCGCGCGGGACGGCTGACGGGGAGTGGGCATGGGGTGGACGGCGGAGGAGTTCGGCGCCTCGCACGAAGGCTGGGCCGGCGCGCTCCTGGCGGACGGTACCGAGCCCGGCCCGGTCCACCTGGACCCGGGCACCGGTTCCGACCTCCGCCAGACGCGGGAGTGGTGGGCCTACAGCGGCATCCTGAACCGGCCCCGGGCCGCCGCCGCCCGCGCCGCCTGCGCGTGCGGCTGGCGCGGCGCCGCGCAGTACCCGATCGACCGGGCGACCGAGGAGCCCGACAGCCTGTACGAGCAGGTCATCGAGGGACCCCGCGGGGACTGGGAACGCCACCTCGACGAGGTCGAGGCCCGGACCGTACCGCTGCCCGCCGAACTGGCCCACCTGCTCGAGCGCGTGGAGGACCAGCTGAACAACCTGGCCGGCCAGGCGCCGGTGGCCGCGCTCAAGGCCGTGGCCGCGCTGGAGCGGGTGACCAGGAGCGTGGCCCGGGACGCCGCCTACATCGCCGAGGCCGACGACCTGTCGTGGGAGTCCATCGGCACCGGCCTCGGCATCTCCGAGAAGGAGGCCCGCAACCGCCTGACCCACTACACCTGCCGGCGCTGACGAGCCGTCCGGGGCCGTCGCCGTGGGCCGTCGGCGTGGGCCGTCGGCGGCCGGCCCCGGACGTCAGGCGGTCCCGTCCGCGCCGCCCCCGAACGGGCCGCCCGGGCCGAAGGCCAGCCGGGCGAAGCGCTCGCCGATCCGGCGGTGCGCGGCGGCGTCCGGGTGGAGGGCGTCCGGCAGCGGCAGCTCGGCGGCGTCGGCCTCGCCGTAGAGCGCGCGGCCGTCCAGGTAGTGCAGGTGCGGGTCCCCGGCCGCCCGCTCCCGCACGATCCGCTCCAGCTCCTCCCGGACGACGGTGAGCGTCAGCTTCCCGGCCGCCCGCTCGGCGGGGTCGCCCGCGGCGCGGAACCGCAGCCTTCCCGTGGCCAGTGCGGCGGTGTCGAAGGCGGTGGGACCGGGGGTGTCCTCGTGGAGGGGGCACAGGAGCGGCGAGACGACCAGCAGCGGGGTGGCCGGGTGGCCCTCGCGGACCGTGTCCAGGAAGCCGTGGACGGCGGGGCCGAAGGCGCGCAGCCGCATCAGGTCGGCGTTGACCAGGTTGATGCCGAGCTTCAGGCTGATCAGGTCGGCCGGGGCGTCGCGCAGGGCCCGGGCCGTGAACGGGTCGAGCAGCGCACCGCCCCCCAGGCCGAGGTTGACCAGCTCCACCCCGCCGAGCGCGGCGGCGAGCGCCGGCCAGGTGCCGGTGGGGCCCGCGGCGCCGGAGCCCTGGCTGATCGAGCTGCCGTGGTGCGCCCAGACCCGGCGGCCCCGGTCCGGGGCGGGGGAGACCGGGGCGTCGGTGCGCAGGGCGAGGAGCTCGGTGGTCTCGTCGTGCGGCAGCCAGATCTCCACGCCCTTGGTCCGGCCGGGCAGGCCGGTGAAGCGCAGGGTGGCCGGCCGCCCGCTCCGGTGCTCGGTGCGGCCGGTGGACAGGTCGACGGTCACGGTGTCGCCGCCCGCCGCGCTCGCCCGTCCGGCGGGCCGGCCGTCGACGAGGAGGTCGTAGACGCCGTCGGGACGCGGCGGCGCGCCCGGGTAGATCCGTTTGACGGGCAGGGTGTCCAGCTCGACGACGGTCGCCGCGCTGCGGAAGGCCAGCCGTACGCCCGAGGGCTGGGACTCGGCCATGGCTAGTTGCTCGTCGGTGTTCTGGGCGCGCGCCCGGGCGGGCAGCCGGTGCGGCAGCAGGCCGCGCCCGGTGCGCTCGGTGTCGAGGGCTCCGCGCAGCAGGTCCGCCGTGACGGGCGTGGTGAAGGTGGCGGCGGGGACGGGTGCCGCGTCGCGGTCCGGCCGCGCGGCAGGGTGTCGGGGGTCCATGGTCGGCCTTCCTGGGGGTGCGGGCGCCGGGCCTGCGGCCCGCTCGGGGCCGGCGCGGGGGTCCGTGGACCGCTCACCGCCTGCCTGCATCGATTATTGGTTTCCCTAAACCCTTTAGGCAAGTTAGCGTGCTTCCCATGAAGCCACTGACCGAGCAAGAGATCCGCGCCGCCTTCGTCAACTGCACCAAGGGCGAGGCCAAGCGCCTGTCCGTCCCGCGCGACCTGGGCGAACGCCCCTGGGACGACCTGGACTACCTCGGCTGGCGCGACCCCCAGTCCCCGGGCCGCGCCTACCTGGTGACCGAGGTCGACGGCCGGGCCCGGGCCCTCGTCCTGCGCCGGCCCGCCCGGATCGCCGGCCAGGCCCGGCGCAGCATGTGCTCGATATGCCTGACCGCCCACGACGGGGGCGTGGCCCTGATGGTCGCGCCGAAGGCCGGACGGGCCGGGCAGGAGGGCAACTCGGTCGGTGCCTATCTGTGCGACGACCTCGCCTGCTCGCTGTACGTGCGGGGCCGCAAGGAGACCGCCGCGGGCGCGCGGCTCCACGAGACCCTGACGGTGGAGGAGAAGGTCGCGCGGACCGCGGCGAACCTCGCCGCCTTCGTCGCCCAGGTGACCGCCTGAGCGGCGGCCTCACCGTCCTTCGGGCGCTTCCTGGAGGTAGGCGGCGACGAGGGCGAGGTCGTTGGCGATGGACAGGACGCCGGCGGTGTCGGTGGTCGGCGTCGAGGCTCCGTTGACGCCCGCGTAGAACGTGTCGAAGCGGCCGCCGCCCCTGTCGAGGTAGCCGGCGATCGTGATGGCCCCGACCGCGAGCCGGTCGTTGAGCGCGTCCCCGCCGACGGCTGCACCGGTCTTGGCGAACACCTTCCCGCGCGCCGCGCAGTCGCGGCAGTTCTCGGCGAGCAGCCCGTCGACGCCCAGGATCGGCAGGGCCTCGCGGAAGAGACGGGCGTCCGGCCCGCGCTGCCAGTAGGCCAGCATCTGCACCAGCGCCTGCGGGGTGGCCCGGTCTGCGGGGTTGCCGCCGCGGCCGTCCATCAGCTCGACCTGGCCGCGGTCCACGCCGGCGCGGTCGAGGAAGCCGGCCAGGACCGGGAAGCCGTCCGCGCACTGCCCGCTCCCGGCGGCCACGGCCATCAGGCAGATGCCCAGGTTCGCGCCCAGGTTGTGGCTGACCTTGAGGATCAGCCTGGCGTACTGCTCGTACGGGGGCGAGGTGTACGCGGCCACCCGCGGGCGGCCCCGGTAGTCGGCCGGCAGCCGGCCGACGGGATCGGCCCCCGTCGCGGCGGCGCGGACCGTCACCCCGGCCCGGCCCAGCGCCTCGATGAGCGCGGTCCGGCCGAAGGCGGCCGGGTCCGTGATCGGGGAGGTCCGCAGCAGGGGTCCGGCGCCGGCGGCGATGGTGCCGGACAGCCGGATGCGGGTGCCGTCCGCACCGGCCGTCACCGTGATCGCCGTCGGCTTCCCGGCCGCCACGGTCCTCACCGTCGACGTCACCTCGTACGGGGCGACCTTCGGCCGCCACTCCAGGCGGGCGCCGGCGCCCGGACGGTCCCCGGGGGTGGTGAGGAGGTCGATGAGGTTGTCGTTGACGATCAGCGGGGTCGGCGTGGGGTCGAGGACCGGGTCGGCGGCGAACAGACGGCTGTCCACGACCACGTCCCCGTCCACCCGGGTGATGCCCGACGCGCGCACCTGCCGGGCCAGTCGGTCGATCCCCGCCAGGGGGTTCTCCGGGGTGAGGGTCGCGCCGGGGAAGTCGTTGGCGTAGGTGTGGTCGAGGTCGGTGTAGGCGACGGTCCCGTCGGGACGCGTCCGTCCGCCCAGCGTGAGGTCGCCCTGCGCGACGAGGTCGAGGTCCCCGTACAGCGTGCCCCCGCTGCGCTCGCCGACGGCGTAGACCGGGGTCACGAAGCGGTGGGCCGTGCCCAGGGTCCGCCAGGTGCCGGAGACGGAGAACAGCTTCGCGGTGGACCCCGGGATGAAGAACTGCCCCGGGAACAGGGCGTGCCGCACCGGCTTTCCGTCGGGCCCGGTCTGCAACAGCCCCCACTGGGCGTGCCGGTACTCGGGCTTGCGCATGATCTCCGCGATCCGCGGGTCGAGCCGCCCCGCCCCTGCGGAGCCGGAGGGAGACGGCGGCGGCGACGGATCCGCGGCCGCACGGGCCACCGCACCCGACCCGGACAGCGCCAGCAGCAGCGCCGCGAACCCGGCCCCTGCACGCCGCCGCAGTGCGGCCCCACGGATCGGATGTCCCACAGCACGCTCCGTTCGCCGCGGCTGCCTCAGGGCGGAAGACCGACACCTCAGCCCAGCGTGGCACACCCCACCGGACCCCGCACGTCACCCGTACGGCCGTCAAGCCCCGAAGTCCAGGGACGTGACGGGGGCCTCCCGCCGGGGCGCAATGGAGGACAGGAGGACGGCATCGCCCGAGGCGCCGGCTCCTCGACACCATCGGACGCACGGCGGACGGCCAGGCCGCGCCTCGTATTCCCAGGAGAACCCCATGACCCGGATCCATCGCGTCTCCCTCCTCGCCGCCGCCATGGAAGCGGGGGCCGTGCGCGTGGCCCCCGGGGTGTTCGCGGCCTCCCGCATGCCCGGCTCCGGGAACACGGCGCTGCCCCCGAGCCCCCGCCCGCCCGCCGCTCCCCCTCCTGAGCCGGCCCCGGCCGCGGAGGGGAGGTGGAACGCCCTGGTGCGCAGCGGCAGGGCGGCGGCGGTCATCGTCGTCGCGCTGTGACGGGGCCGGATCACGTCGCCTCCGCCGCGGCCCCCGCGTCCGACCCGGCCAGGGCCAGGACACCGGCGCAGATCAGGGCCAGGCCGAACAGTTGGGGGAGCAGCCACCAGTGGGCGCGCAGGTGCTCCTCGTACAGCAGGACCCCGAGGGCGACGCTGACTCCGGCGTCGCCCAGGGTCAGGGCGGGCTGGGAGGCGACCAGCGGGCCGCCCTGCATGGCGTGTTCGAGGAGCAGGACGGCGCAGATGCCGCTCGCGCCGAAGGCGTACGTCTCCCAGGCGGTCAGGAACGCCCCGATCCCGCCCTCGCGCAGGGTGTGCACGGCCGACTTCATCAGGGCGGCGGTCAGCGCGTAGCAGACCGCGGTGGCCGCGCCCAGACAGCCCGCCCGCATCCGGCCGGGCGGCTGCCGCAGCCCCGCCGCGGCCAGGACGGCCACCGCGCCCGCGCACGCCGGCAGCGCCAGCGCCCACCGGTCGAGCGGGACGTGCGTACGGTTCCCCGCGGGCGCGGCGGCCACCAGGACCACCCCCAGCCCGGCCACCACCGCCGCGACCGCCCGCCACACGGCCCCCGGCAGCCGCCGGCGCGCCACGAGCGAGGCGATCAGCAGGGCCAGCGGCAGCTCCAGTACGAACAGGGGCTGGACGAGCGACAGCGCACCCGTGGCCAGCGCCGCGGCCTGCCCGGCCCCTGCCGCCACGACGGCCAGGATCCCCCCGAGCCACAGGGGCCGGCGCAGCAGGTCGAGGACCAGCCCGAACCGGAAGCCGTCGCTCTGCGGCACGGTCAGCGAGGCCCGCCGCTGGAGGACCGTCGCGAGCGCGTTGCTGAACGCCGCGAACAGCGCGAAGAGGACCGGCAGCACGAAGCCCATCCCCCGATCCTCACCGCACCGGCACCACACGCGCCCCGGCGCCACCGCCGTGTCCCCCGTCCGGTCCCCCCGTCCGGCTGCGCCGTGAGGGCCGCGGGGAAGCGCTGGGGGACCTGTGGGGAGGGCCCGGGCGGCCGCGGCGCGGAATTCGCGGGGACGCGGCCATTGATCGGCGGGCCGTCCTGCGGCGAAGGTGGTCACCGCACCCCGGAGCGCCCGTCCGCTCCGGACGTGCTCCCCCTCGCCACGGCGTCGTGGACCCCCGTCCCGGCCCGTCGCGTCCCCGTCGGAGAGGAGCAACGCGCATGTCCACCATCCCCTCACTGCCCCGCAGGAAGCCCGGTGCCAGCGGACGGACCTTCGACGCCCAGGAGCCCGACGCGGCGCCCCCGGGCCGGGCGCTGCGCGCCCGTGCCACCGAGGGCTGGGAGAGGTTCATGCGGCGCGTGGACATCGACACCCGTCAGGAGGCCGAGGAGTGCCCTCCCGAGGGGCCCCGCTCGCCGACCGCGTAGGCGGCGGGCCGGTGGTCCGCCGGCGCCGGGGCGTCAGCCGGCGTTCTGCGCCGCCGCCTTCTTCCTCTGCGCGGCGTCGGCACCCGCGAGGGTGGCGGCGAGCAGCAGCGGTATGACGACGGCGGTCGGGCTGTCCCCGAAGAACGGCGCGACCAGGGCGAGCAGCAGCAGGATGGCCACCGATGCCCGCGTGAGCGTCTGTGCTGTGGTGATGACGGTCTCCTTCGTGAGGTGTGGCGGCGCGGCCGTTCTCGCCGGCCGGACCATGATCATATCGATCGAAGGGCGCGGGTCGGCGTCCCCTTCGATTCCCAAGACACCGCCGTCCGTTCAGCCGAGCACGAGCGGGAGCCGCGCCGCGAGGGCGCCCAGCGCGGACGCCTGCGCATCCGTCGGGGTGCGGCGGCCGGTGCCGATGCGGAGGGCGTCCTCGTCGGAGAGGGCGGCGGGGAAGGCGGCGCCGGCGATCTCCTCCAGGGCCCTGCGGGCCGCGGCGAGGGTGCCGGCGGGCGGGGCCGGGGCCTTCGGCAGGTGCGCGACCAGGTCGAGGTGGTGCAGGGTCCATTCCAGGACGTAGGCGGACAGGTAGTCGGCGACGGTCAGCACCTCGCCCCGCGTGCCGACCCGTGCGGAGGGATCGGCGAGCGCGGCCGCACGTCCGGCGGCCGCACCGACGTCGTCGAGGTGGAACCTGAGCCACCGCGGCTCGCCGTACGCCGCCGCCAGCCGCGGGACCAGCGCGTCGAGCGGGTCCTCGCCGGTGGGGGGTTCCACCAGCCTCCAGTAACTCCCCGCGTCCACCGTCGGCTCGCCGTCGGCCGGTGTGACCAGGGTGATCAGGACGTCCTGGGCGTCGATGACCAGGTGGCACACCAGGTCCCGCACGAGCCAGCCGGCGCAGCCCGACGGCCGCTCGAAGTCCTCGTCCGGGAGCGCGGCGACCGCCGCGCGCAAGGCCGTCCACGAGCAGGAGAAGAAGTCCACGACGGCACGCTAGCGCCCGGCCGGGTCCGCCGGGCGCGACGGGCACGGCCGAGGCCGGCCGACCTGCCGAACAGGCGGATAAGCACTTGCGAGGCGGAGATCCGGGCGGATGCAATGGCCGGCATGAGAGACACCGACGCATGAGCACGCCGCCCTCCACGCCCGGAACGCGGCCGGCTGCCGGGCCGTCCGTCCTGATCGGCGCACTCGCCCCGCTGACCAGGCCCGGCTGGGCCGAGGCGGGCCGCCACCTGCTCGCAGGCCTCCGGCTCGCCGCCGACGAGGTCAACCTCGCCGGCGGTATCGCCGGGCGCCCGCTCGAACTGGTCGTCCGCGACACCGCGGCCGACCCGCAGAGGGCCGTGGCGGCGGTGGACGAACTGGCGGGGCTGGGGGTGGCCGCCCTGGCGGGGGAGTACCACAGCGTCGTCGCCCGCGCCGCCGCCGCCCGGGCCGACGCCCTCGGCCTGCCGTTCCTCTGCTCGTCGGCGGTGCTCGACGCGCTCACGGAGGGGCCGACGGAACGGGTCGCGCGCGTGGCCCCCGCACAGTCCCACGGCTGGCGCACCTACGCCGACTTCCTCCTCGCGGCCGGACACCGCCGCATCGCCGTCGCGGCGGACGCCGGCGTCTACTGGGCCTGCGGGACCGGCATCCTGCGGGACCACCTGGCCCCCCGCGGTGCCGCCCTCGTCGAGCTCGACATGCGCACGCTCACCCCCGCCGCCGTGTGCGACGCACTCCTGGCCCACCGCGCGACCGCCCTCCTGCTGCTGGTGGGCCACCCCGAGCCGGCGGTGCCGATCGTCCGTGCCGTCCGCAGCGACCGGCGCCTCGCCGGCCTCACGGTCGGCGCGCCCGCCGGACAGCCGGAGTTCTCCGAATGGGACGCGCTGCTGGGCGAGGACGGGGCCGGGGTCCCCTTCCTGCGCTACCTGCCCGAGCGGCTCGGCCCCCTCGGGGCGAGGGTCGGCGCCCTCCTGCGGGAACGACTCGGCGAAGCCCCCTCCTTCGTCGCGTTCGAGGGCTACGACACGGTCACCGTCCTGGCCGACGTGCTGCGCTCGCACGGCGCCGACGACCGGGCGCGCACCGCCGGGGCCTGGCCGCAGGTGGCGGTCGAGGGCACCCGCGGGGAGATCCGGTTCTCCCGGGTACCGGGCATCGGCGTCCGGCAGTGGGCCTGGCCGCCGGTCCAGGTCGTCGACCGCGACCCGGCCGACCGCGCCCGCTTCCGCGTCCTCCACACCGCCTGAGACGGCCGGCGCCCGCGCCGGCGCCGACGTACGACGCCCCCGCGCGCTCCTGGGCGGCCGGTCCGGTCGTGCGCCGGACTCCCGTGGCGGTGCCGGCCTCAGCCGCTGCGCCGCAGTGCCAGGCCCAGCCCGGGTGCCCCGGAGGCCGCCGGACGCACCGTGCCGCCGGACGGGTCCAGCAGGCCCCCGCCCTCGAAGAGCCGCTCCGGGCGGGCGTGGTCGTGGAACCACTCGATGTGCCGGAAGCAGGGGACGGAGGCGGCCGGATGGGCGTGAACGTGCGGCGCGCACTGCGCCGACAGTCAGTCCACGGCCCCGGCCTCCGTCATCCGGGCGAAGCAGGGCATGGCCGGGCCCGTACCCGCCGGCCGCCACGTCGCAGTCCAGGCGGTCGCGCAGCAGCCGCAGCCCGGACAGGTCGTCCGAGGACACCGGCTCCTCGAACCAGCGCCCCCGTACGCGGCGAGCTCGCGGCCCACCCGCAGGGCCTGCCCCTGTGCACCGCCCGCAGTCCTGCCCCGCGGGGCGTGTGCGGGCGGGCCGAGGGGGTAGGCGCGCAGCCGACCAGTGCCACGCCGTACGGGAGGAACCGGCAGGATGGACGAGCGCCACGCCGCCGCGCCGCCGGACGGCGCGGGACGGGCGGACCGGGGCCGGCACGAGACCGCGGAGGAGCGGGCCGACCGGCAGTGGCAGGAGCTGATGCAGGAGATCAGGGTCGCCCAGACGGGCGTGCAGATCCTCTTCGGCTTCCTGCTGACGGTCGCCTTCACCCAGCACTTCCAGCAGCTGTCCGACACCGACCGGTCGATCTACGTCGCCACGGTGGTGGTCGGCTCGCTCGCCGCGGGCGCGCTCATCGGCCCGGTGTCCTTCCACCGGATCGTCTCGGGACGCCGGATCAAACCCCAGGCGGTGGTCTGGGCCGCGCGGCTGACCTTCACCGGCATCGTGCTGCTGCTGGCCACCTTCACGTCGGCGCTCCTGCTCGTCCTGCGGGTGGCCACCCACGGGGTGCTCGTCCCGTGCCTGGTCGGCGGGGTGGTGGCCTGGTACGTGCTGTGCTGGTTCGTGCTGCCCCTGTGGGCGCGGGAGCGGCACACGGACGAGGAGTGAGTCACCGCCGCCGGCGCCGCGCACCCGCCCGCACGGCCCCCGGTCCGCTCCGGTGCCCGGCTCGGCGTACGGGTGGCAGTGGGTCTGCACGGTGGCCGCCCAGGGCCGCGGGCGTGGACGTCGTCGGCGGTCTTCCCGTACGCCTGCGCCGGCGCCCCGCAGCTGTTGTCGCCGGTCATCCCGCCGAGCGTGCAGTGGCTGTGGGTGGCCGGCCCGGGCCGGCCACCTCGGCCCGCAGCGCGCGTTCCGGCCCGGCCAGGTCCGGGTCTCCGGGGGCGCGGCCGGCCGTCATCGGCCCGCGCCTCCCGGCAGGAAGTCCTGGGCCTTGGCCTTGAGGCCCTGGCGCACGACGGACCCGCGGTCGCTGTCGCCGTGCAGCACCGCCGAGGCGGAGGCCTTGATCTGGTCCCAGGTGGCGTGCGGCGGAATGGGCGGCACCGCGGGGTCCGTGCGGAAGTCGATGACGAACGGCCGGTCCGCCGCCAGCGCCCGGCGCCAGGCCGGCGCCACGTCCTCGGGCCGTTCCACCCGCACCCCGCCGAGGCCGAACAGGGCGGCCGCGTCGGCGTAGCGGACGTCCGGGATGGCCTGCGAGGCCTCGAACTGCGGTGCGCCCTGCATGGCGCGCATCTCCCAGGTGACCTGGTTGAGGTCCTGGTTGTTCAGCACCGCCACCACCAGCCGCGGATCCGACCAGAGGGGGTAGTACTTCGCGGCGGTGATGAGCTCCGCCATGCCGTTCATCTGCATGGCGCCGTCGCCGACGAGCGCGATGCCGGGACGGTCGGGGTGCGCGAACTTGGCGCCGATCAGGTAAGGGACCCCGGGGCCCATGGTCGCGAGCGTGCCGGAGAGCGAGCCGCGCATGCCGTCGCGCATCCGCAGGTGCCGGGCGTACCAGTTGGCCGCCGAACCGGAGTCCGCGGTGATGACGGCGTCCTCCGGGAGCAGCCCGTCCAGCTCGTGGACCACGTACTCGGGGTTGACCGGCTCGGCGGACACCGCCGCCCGCCGCTCCATGACCTCCCACCAGCGCTCGGTCGCGGCCTCGATGCCGTCGCGCCAGGCCCCGTCCCGGTGCCGGTCCAGCAGCGGCAGCAGCCGGCGCAGGGTCTCGGCGGCGTCGCCGACGAGGTTGAGCTCGAAGGGGTAGCGCAGCCCGACCATGGTCGGCTCGATGTCGATCTGCACCGCGCGGGCCTGCCCGAACTCGGGCAGGAACTGCGTGTAGGGGAAGCTGGATCCGATCACGAGCAGGGTGTCGCAGTCCCGCATCATCTCGTACGAGGGGCGGGTGCCCAGCAGGCCGATCGACCCGGTCACGTACGGCAGGGTGTCGGGGAGCGCGTCCTTGCCCAGCAGGGCCTTCGCGACGCCGGCGCCCAGGAGTTCGGCGACCTGCTCGACCTCCGCGCGGGCGCCCCGGGCGCCCTGCCCGACGAGGATCGCGGGCCGCTCGCCGGAGTTGAGGATCCGTGCGGCCCGGTGCAGCTCCTCCTCGGCGGGGACGGGAGCGTACCGGCCGACGCCCAGGCTGGAGGGGACCTGCTTGAACGCGTGGGCGGGGGCCTCGTGGTCGAGATCCTGCACGTCGGCGGGGATGATCACGGCCGTCACCGTGCGGCGGGTCGCGGCGATGCGCAGGGCCCGGTCCAGGACGTTGGGCAGCTGCTCGGGGACCGTGACCATCTGGCAGAACTCGGAGGCGACGTCCTTGTAGAGGGACAGCAGGTCGACCTCCTGCTGGTACGAGCCCCCCATCGCGCTGCGGTCGGTCTGCCCGACGAGCGCCACCACCGGGACGTGGTCGAGCTTCGCGTCGTACAGCCCGTTGAGCAGGTGGATCGCCCCGGGTCCGGACGTCGCCGCGCACACTCCGGTCCGGCCGGAGAACTTGGCGTAGCCGACGGCCTCGAAGGCGGCCATCTCCTCGTGCCGGGCCTGGATGAACAGGGGTGCGTCCTTCGCCCGCCCCCAGGCGGCGAGGAGCCCGTTGATGCCGTCGCCGGGATAGGCGAAGACGTGCTCGACGTCCCACTCCCGCAGGCGCTGCAACACGTAGTCGGCCACCTTCATCGTCCCGCTCCCTCCTGCTCGCCGTCGTCGCGGGTCCCCGGGGCCGGCCGGGTGCGCGGCGCCGGGCCGCATGCCGCCCGGGGTACGGGGACCTTCGTCCGCCCGTCGAACCGGTGGCGGCCTCCGGCTGCGCCTGCCCCGGCCCGTGCACCCGAAACGGCGCCTCCCACCGGGGCCGCCGCCCGCCGTTTGGACGGCGGGGCACGGGGAAGGCGCGCAGCCGCCACCCGCGCGCCGGACGCCGCCGGTCCCGGTGTCGCCGCGGCCGCACCGCTCGACCGGAAGGACCGGCTCCCACCATGACCACCAGCACCGACCGCCGGCCGCGGGCGGCCCTCTTCGACCTCGACGGCACCCTCGTCGACACCAACTACCTGCACGCCCTGACCTGGTGGCAGGCCCTGCACCAGAACGGCCACGACGTCCCCATGGCGCGCATCCACCGGGCCATCGGCATGGGCGGCGACCGGATCCTCGAACACCTGCTGGGCGCCGAGCACGACCACCGCCGCGACCAGCGGCTGCGGGACGCGCACCACGCCCTCTACGCGGCCTGGTTCGACTCCCTGCCGGTCCTGGACCGGGCCGCCGACCTGCTGCGGGCGATCGCCGCGCGCGGGCTGCACGTCGTCCTGGCGAGCTCGGCCTCCTCCGACGAGGTCCGGGCGATCCGCTCGGCGCTCGGCGCGGACGACGTGATCTCCGGAGCGACCTCCGCGGACGACGTCGACCGCTCCAAGCCGGCCCCCGACCTGGTCCACCGCGCGCTCGCCCTCACCGGCGCCGCCCCGGAGGAAGCCGTGTTCGTCGGCGACACCGTCTGGGACGTCGAGGCCGCCGCGCGCGCCGGCGTCCCGTGCGTCGGCCTCCTCACCGGCGGCATCTCGGAGGCCGAGCTCACGGCCGCCGGGCCCGTGACCGTCTACCGGGGGCCGTCGGAACTGCTGCGCGCCCTCGACTCCAGCCCGCTGACCCGGCCGGCCCCGCAGCCCCGTGGCTGAACCGGCCGCGCCGGCCCGGAGCCCCGTACCACCGGCACGGAACACGGGCCTGCGCCGCGCCGGCCGGCGCGGCGCAGGCCCGTGGCGAGGACGGCCCCGCCCGCTCAGGCCGCCCTGTCGTCCTTGCCGCGGTCGTCCCTGCCGCGCCCCGACAGCAGGTCGCGCGCCCGGTCGACCAGCCCGATGCCCGGGCCCAGCAGCTTGTTGGCCGGCGGTGTGGACGGTGCCCCCGGGTGCGGGCGCGTGGGCGCCGTCTTCTTGGCCCGGCGGGTCTTGTCGCCGAGGTCGTCGAGCACGTCCCGGGCGCAGGCGTGCCGCAGGGCGGGGAAGAGGTTCTGCTCCTCGTCGTGGATGTGGGCCAGTACGTCCGCCTCCAGCTCGCGCACGACGGAGGTGAACCGGGTCCCCGCCGCGTCCTCCTCCTGGAGCTGCTTCATCAGGCGTTCGGCCCGGCCGTGGTCGGCGATCTCCTTGTCGGCGATGAGGTCACCGTCCTGGAGGTGTTCGCGTACCGCCGGATAGAGGTACTGTTCCTCGGCGACCGAGTGCCGTACCAGTTCGATCGTCAGGAGGTCGGCGAGGTTGCGCCGTTCCTCCGGGTCGACGGTCCGGCCCAGCCTCTGGAAGTAGTCCTTGACCTCGTCGTGGTCCGCGGTCAGTTCCGCCACCACATCGCCGCCGTGTCCCATGGTCCAGCGTCCTTCCGTTCGTGGGGTCTTCGCGTTCCGGTCCTCCCGCGCCTGCCCCTGGCCCGCGCTTCCATGCCTGCCGCCCCGCCGTGCGACCACGGCCCGGCGGGGGCCCCGGGCCGGTACCGGGCGGCCGGCCGGTTTCGTTCCGTGGACCGAGGACTTCGTCCACGGGGCAGCAGCACGGCCGCCCCCTGCCGGACCCTGGCACCAGCGCACACATCCGTCCGGCCCGCTCTCCGCGTGCCGGAGTCCGGACCGGCGGCGTCGGCCCGCCCCCACGGAAGGCCCCCGCATGCTCGACCCGGCTCCCGCACCCGTCGTGCTCCACCGCCCGGCAGGGCCCGGCGGGGTGGTCGTGTGCCGGCTCGCCGGCGAGATCGACATCGACGACCGGCCCGCGGTGCTCACCGCGTTCGCCCGGGCCGTCGACCGGGCCACCACCGCCGTCGTGGTCGACTGCGAGCGCCTGGCCTTCTGCGACTCCACCCTGCTCAACGCCCTGATCGGGCTGCGCAGGGACACCGCCGCGTCCGGCCTGGGGCTGGTCCTGGCAGCGCCCACCCCGCAGCTGCACCGCCTCCTGGAGCTGACCGGTGCCGCGAGCCTGCTCTCCACCCAGCCCACGCTCGAACGGGCCCTGGTCCGCCTGCGCGCGGAACGGACCGCCTGATCCTCCGCGGCGGTCAGTCCGGGGGTTCCGTCGGAGGAGGAGTGGCCGGGACGGCGCCGGAGGGTCCGTCACCCGTGTCGCCGGGGCCGGCCCGGTCGGCGCGTTCGCGTTCCCCGGGGCCGCCCGCCCGCCCGTGTTCCTGCGACGGAGGGTCCGGCCGCTCGCCGTCGGGGCCCGGCCGGTCCTGCCCGCGCTCGGTTCCGCCTGTTCCGCCTGTTCCGCTTCCGCGTGTCATCGGGAGCCTCCTCCCGGTCTCGGGGTACCTCTCCGGGCGGCTGCCCGGATCCCCCCGCCGGAAACGAGCCGCCCGCGCCGCCGACGGGCGCACTGCCGTTGCCCGCCGCAGGCCTCCGGGGAAGCGGGCGGGCCGTTGCGCGGGGAGGTCCGCCGCGCGAAAGGGCGCCGCACGCCGTTACCCGTCGCCCCCGGTGGGCAGGCGCCGGGTGCGGCAGTCCCGCCCCGCCGGTCCCGGCCTCCGTCCGGGATCCGGCCCGCGAGGACGACCGGCCGCACGCCCCGCGCCGCCAGGGAAGGGGAAGCGATGCGATGTCCCCCCGCCCCCGGGCGCCGCGACTGCTCCACCCGGGACCTCGCCGAGTTCGCCGCGTTCCTGGAGTCGGTCTACGGCACGCGCCTCGCCGTCCACGCGCCGGCCGCGACCGCGCGCCCGTACCGCATCTCCTGCGTCGCCACCTCCACCGCCGTCGCCGGCGAGCTGGAACTGCCGGGCACCCTCGGCTTCGCCGCCGGCCCGCCGGCCCTGCTCGTCGTCTCCACCCTCCTGGCGGGCCACGTCACCGTGGCGGAGGGACGCGAGGAGTACCGCTTCGGACCGGGGCACACCTTCCTCAGCGGGCGCCCGGGCCGTCCCCGCACCGCCCGCACGGAGGACGCGACCGTCCAGTGCCTCGCCGTCCCCTGGGCCGCGGTCCAGGCGGCCGCCTGCCGGACCGTACCCGGGCCGCGCGGGGCCGTACGCTTCACCTGCCTCACCCCGCTCGACGACGCCCGGGCCGGGCTGTGGCGGCGCACCGCCGAGTTCGTCCGCCGCTCGCTGTTCGCGCCGGAGCCGCCGACGGCCCCCCTCGTCCTCGCCGCGTCCGGACGCCTCCTGGCCGCCACCGCGCTCGCCGTGTTCCCCCACGACACGGCTTCGGCCCCCGGCCCCCGGCCCGAGGGCCTCGACACGACCTCGGACACCCTGCGGCGCGCCGTCTCCTTCATCGAGAGCAACGCGGACCGCGACATCGGCCTCGCCGACATCGCCGGATCCGTGCCGGTCACCCCCAGGGCCCTGCAGTACGCCTTCGCCCGCCACGCCGGCACCACGCCGCTGGCCTACCTGCGCCGGGTGCGCCTGGCGCAGGTGCACGCGGAGCTGCGGGCCGCGGACCCGGCCGGCCCGGTCACGGTGACGGAGGTGTCGGCCCGCTGGGGCTTCGGACACGCCGGCCGGTTCGCGGCGGCCTACCGGGAGGTGTACGGCGCCCCGCCCTCGCAGACCCTGCACTTCCCCGTCGCCGGCTGAGCCCCGCCGCCCCCGCTGACGCTGAGCCCCGCCGCCCCGCTGACGGGGGGCCGTTCCCGGGCCCGCGCCCCGTGAACGGCCGAGGAAGTCCCGGCGGGACGCCGAGGGGTCACCCGCCGAGGGCCCCGTACCGGGTCACCGTGAGCACGCTGCCGTGGGGGACGGTCCCGTACCCCGCCGCGTCCAGGGCGGCGCGTACGGCGGCGCGTACGGTGCGCTGGATGGAGTGGGCGGGACGGCCGCCGTCATGGCAGTGCCAGGAGACGGCCACCGCACCGCTCCCGTCCGCCCGGACGTCGATCCCCGGGCGGGTCGGCGTACTGCTGAGGGGGAAGCCGGAGGAGGCCAGCGCCGCGGTGACGTTTGCGACGCTCACCGGGCCCGTCGCGCCCGCCGGCGCCGCCGTGCGCGGTGGGAACACCTGGCCCGCGGCCGTCACGAAGATCACTTGCCCGGCCGCGCGGGCCCGCTCCTCGTACCCGGCCAGGGCGGCGCGTGCGACCGGAGTGCAGCGCGTGACGCCGGCGAGGTCCAGGTCGATACCGGTGGGCGAGGCCCTCAGCGCGGCGGCGAAGGCCATCAGCAGGTCCGCCACGTCGCCGTCGCCGATCGTTCCGGCGACGCACACGACGGTCCGCCCGCCCGCGACCCCACGACCGTCGGCGGCCGGGTACGGGGAGGCGGCCGGCCGCCCGCTCGGCCGGGTGTACACGACGGACGCGGCCATGGACGGCTCCTTCCGGACGCTCCCAGGATGGCCGCGCCGGCCGGCCGGCGCAGCACCCGGAACGAAGCCCCGCCGCCGGGCCGTCCGCTGGACGAAACCCCGGTTCCGCAGGCCGGTGAAGCGGCCTGTCCGGCGCTGGGACCGGGCCTGCGGTGAGACCCGGGCCCGCCTGGGGAGGGTGCCCCCTTCCGCCGCCCTATGCGCCGTCGTCGTAGGTGCCCGCCTCGACCTCCAGCGCGAGTTCCTGGAGCACCTCGATCGAGGAGACGTCCGTACGCCCGGCGTCGTGCGCGATCGCGAGGCTGGTGAACGCCAGGCTGAACCCGGAGACCATCGTGTGCAGGGCCGGGCCGAGGGCCTCGGCCACCAGGGCCGCCACCTGCTGCGGCGACGCGTCGGCGGGGACCCGGATCGACGGCAGCATCTCGTTGAGCAGCAACGTGGCCACTCCGGGTCCCTCCGCCCGGCCGGGGTCCTCGTCCCGGCCGTTCTCCACGGCCCGGCGGACGTCCTGGGCCTCGGTGAGGATGCCGATCACCCGCTTGAGTATCTCTGCGCGCTCCATCCTGCGGAGCGTAGCGCCGTGCCGTGCGTACCGCCCCGGGAAACGCGCGTTCGCCCCGGCCGCGCCGTCAGCCGGACGGGGGCAGGAGCGGGCCCAGGGGCCCCAGATCGAGGTTCAGGTCGGCGAGGTCGTATCCGTGCCGGGCGCACAGCTCGGTCATCCGTTCGTGGAGGGCCAGGAGCGTCGCGCCGAGTTCCTCCTCCTGCGCGTCGCTGAGGCCGCCGGCCTCGACGCGGCGCAGTGCCTGGCGCTCGATGAGCTGGCGCAGCAGTTCCACCAGGGTCAGGACGAGTTTCACGAGGTCGTCCGCCGCGGTGTCGGCGCCCGTACGGACGCGCCGGCCGGGGGCGGACGGGCCGGCCGTCTCGGCCGGGGTGGCCGGCAGCAGGCGCAGCGCCCGCGCCATCGCGTCGCCGACGCCGTCCAGGTCGGGGGCGTCGGGGCGTCGGGGGGAGCGCTCGTCAGGAGCCATCGCGGATCCCGTCCGGTGGCCGGGGGCCGTCGGTGGTGGCGACGGAGCAGACGAGGGCGCGCAGGGAGATCCGTACGAGGTCGATGTCGGCGATCGAGAGCACGATGTCGCCCGCGATGACGACCCCGCCCGCCAGGAGCCGGTCGAGGAGGTCGACGAGGGCGACCTGCCGGCCCGGCAGGGCGGCGTCACGGCGGTCGGCGGGGGTCATGGCGGTCACGGCGCCCCGGGCGGGGGCGGCGGAGTGGCGAAGGAGTAGGGCGCCCAGGGGCCGGTGACCTCGACCCGGACGCCCGGAAGGCCGCCCGCCGCACCGGCCAGGGCCGACAGGAAGGCCTCCGCGTGGGCGTCGGCCACCAGGTAGGCGTCGTTGAGGACGTTCTCCTCCGGGGACGCGGCGGTGAGCGGCCCGTTCTGGGCGGGGTGGCTCACCCGGTCCGTGGTGAAGCGGCGGGCGGCGGCGGCGACGCGTTCGCCGGCCAGCCCGGCCTGCCGGTGGTGGTCCTCGTGGGCGTGCCGCTGGCTCCGCCGGGCCTGGAGGTAGGCCCGGCCGGGGCTGGTCCCGGCGGGCGGGGCCCCGGTGGCCGGGGCCGGGGCGGGCCGTACGTAGACCTTGACCCCGTACTCGGTGTGGCCGCTGAGGCGGGCCAGCAGGGTGGCGAAGTCCTGGCCCCGCCCGCGCAGCACCGCCAGCGCGGCGGCGCGGTCCTCGTACAGGGTGGCCAGGCGCAGGGGCAGGACCGTGGTGTGCGCGGCGAGGGCCTCGACGACGCGGTGGTGGCAGCGGGCGGCCTCCTCCAGCCAGCCCAGGTCCTCGAAGCGGGCCTTGAGCGCGTCCTCGTCCCATTCGGGGCGCGGGACGTCGCTGACGACGAACGCGACCGGCCCCGGATCGCCGCCGGGCGGGTGGAGCAGCGTGACGGGACGGCCCGCCACGCCGGTGAGGCCGGGCAGCAGCCGACGGACCGCGGGCGCGGGCGGCGTGACGGCGTAGACGTACGTGAGCACGGGCGCGGGCGGGCCGGACGGGGCGTTCATGACGGCGGCCTGCGACGGGCCGCGCCGCGTACGGGGGCCCCGTCCTGCCGGCGGACCGCGCTCTCGGGCGCCGCCGTACGGCGGCTCGGGGGCAAGGCGGACGTGCGGCGCACCTCCTCGAGTTCGGCGCGGAGCCGTTCGTTCTCGGCGGCCAGCGACCGGTTCTCGTGGCCGGAGGACAGCGAGGCGTCGTGCTCCCACCAGTCGATGCCCATCTCCTTCGCCTTGTCCACGGAGGCGATCAGCAGGCGCAGCTTGATGGTCAGCAGCTCGATGTCGAGGAGGTTGATGCGGATGTCGCCGGCGATCACGATCCCCTTGTCGAGCACGCGCTCGAGGATGTCGGCCAGACTGGCCGAGGAACCGGGCGGGTAGCCGCCCATGGCGGGTTCCGAACCGAACCTGCGGGCCATCGGGTCGGTCACCGTGCTCACCTCCGGCGGGTCTCGCCTGTCTCGCCTGTTTTGTACGCCTCGTACGTCTCGTCGGGTCTTGTCACCGGTCGCGGCCGCGGAACTCCTCGATCTCCCTGAGGCGGTCGAGCAGCAGGTCCTCCTCGCGGTCGAACGTCTCCTCGTCGATCTCCCCGTCGACCAGCCGGCGTTCGAGGGCCGCGAGCTCGGCCCACACGGGGCCGGGGTCGTAGTAGCGGGCCTCCGCCTCCTCCGCCACGCGCTCCGCCGCCCAGAGCGCGGCGCGCACCGGGAGCAGCGGCGCGGTGATCAGTTTGCCGAGCAGTCCCATGGCCGGTGATCCTCCCTACGGAACGAAGCTGTACGGCGGGAGCGGCCCGGCCACCCGGGTCCGGACGCCGGCGTCCCGGGTGAGCCCGGCGTGCGCGTCGAGGAAGGAGTCCTCGCCGTCCCGGGGGACGAGCAGCGAGAGGTTGAGGAAGTCCTCGCCGGTCGGCGGGTGCACGACGTAGGTGCGGGCGAGTGGCGCGAGGGCCCGGATGAACTCCTCGGACGCCTTCGCGCGCCGCAGGTCCGCCTGGGCGGCGACCAGCTGTCCCAGCTCCAGGGGCAGCCGCGGATCCGTGTCCCCGGCGAGGATCTCCTCGTTCAGCCTGCTCGCGCGCGGTGACTCGTCCAGGATGCTGCGGAGCAGCAGTCCCTGCTCCTGCCCGGCCTTGACGTTGAACTCGGCGCACCCCTCCACGTCGGCCAGGGCGGCGAGGTAGGCGTCCGCGCGTGCGTCGAGGACCTGCCGTACCGTCCCGTCGTCGGGCGCGGTGTAGCCGAACTGCAGCGGCAGCGGGGTCCCGTCGGCCAGGAGCCGGTCCAGGACCGCCTGATGGGCGGTCACGTCCCGTCTCTTGGGGCGGACCTCCCCGCTCACGTCGCTGACCACGGCCCGCAGCGCCCCGCCCTCCAGCGTGCGCACGGCGGGCGCGTCCGGGCCGACGCCGGTGAGCCCGTCCACCCGGCAGGGGTGCTCGCGCCGGGTCACGGCGTACACGTAGACGGCCATGGGTGGTCACTCCCTCTCGCGGCGCGCCGGCCGGCGGGCGGCCCGACGGCGGCGGACGGGCTGCTCTTCCTCTTCCGGCTCCTCGCCCGTGTCGGTCTCGTCGTCCTCCTGCTCCTCGTCGCCGCCGGTGAGCGACTCCTTCACGGCCTCGACCGCGCCGCTGAGGGCGCCCTTGCTCTTGCCCTTGCTGCCGCCCTCGAGGACGCTCCCGACCACCTCCGGCAGTTGCGCGGGGGCCTTGCGGCCGGCTTCCAGATCGAGCCGGTTGCACGCCTCCGCGAAGCGCAGATAGGTGTCGACGCTGGCGACCACGATGCGCGCGTCGATCTTCACCAGCTCGATCCCGACCAGCGAGACGCGCACGAAGACGTCGATCACCAGTCCGCGGTCGAGGATGAGTTCCAGGACGTCGTAGAGGCTGCTGGTATTGGCGCCTCGGCCGTCGCCCCTGACGGTCGTGCCCGCTCCCTGCGGCATCATCGTCATGGCGTCGCTTCCCTTCCCTGCCGTGGCCGCCGTCAGCGGTCCGGCCGGTCGACCATGCCCCGGCTGTACCTCCGGGTCCTCTCGTAGGAGATCAGTTCGCCTTCCTCGTCCAGCGCGACGGTGTAGCTGCCCATGACGCTGGTGGTGTCGGGGATGCGCTCCAGCTCGACCACCTCCACGACCGCCTCCCAGCCGTCCTCCGTGGGCTTCACGGAGGACACCGATTCGGGCGGGCGTCCCAGCAGCTCTGCGAGCTGCTCGGCGGCGGCGCGCAGCGCCGCGGCCGCTCCGGGCGCACCGCGCCTGTGGGCTGGTCGTCGCGTGGTCATGTGCTCCCCTCGTGAACGGAATCTCCCTGGACTAGCGCCCCTCCCCAGGTGGGTGCGCATCACACCTCGCAAACAGAACTTTTTGGCATATGACCGCATATTCCGTTTCGGTGCGAGCAGGCCCTTAGGTATCGCACGCACCATC
This sequence comes from Streptomyces sp. NPDC093801, assembly GCF_040701585.1. NCBI lineage: Bacteria > Bacillati > Actinomycetota > Actinomycetes > Kitasatosporales > Streptomycetaceae > Streptomyces > Streptomyces sp. NPDC093801. The sequence continues at coordinate 148,595 of NZ_JBFBDP010000002.1, forward strand.
TTCGGAAGGGACCAGGCTGATGGACGACGCGAGCAAGATCGCCCTGGCAGCCGCCATCGCAGGAGGCTACGTACTGGGCCGGGCGAAGAAGGGGCGCATGGCCCTGTCCCTCGCCACCTACCTCGCCGGCCGTAGGTTCGGGCTGGACCCGGGCCAGCTCATGACACAGGGCCTGAAGAAGCTCGGCGAGATGCCCCAGGTCGCGGAACTCGGCGAACAACTGCGCGGTGAGGCCTTCGACGCCGGCCGCAAGGCCCTCGCGGCGGCCGCCAACCGCCAGCTGTCCGGCCTGGCCGACACGCTCCACGAGCGCACCCTCGAGCTCACCCGGGGACCCAAGGACGAGGACGAGGACGAGGACGAGAGCGAGAACGAGTACGAGGAAGAAGCCGGATACGACGAGGACGAGGACGACGACCGGGCCTACGAGGACGAGGAGCCCTACGAGGACGAGGACGAGGAGCAGGACGAGCAGAGGGACGAGGCGGAGCCGGACGAGGAAGAGACGGAGGAGGAGGACGGGGAGGAAGGGGAACCGGAAGCGGAGGAGGAAGAGGAAGAGGAGAACGGGGGCGAGGAGGAGGAGAAGCCGCGCAGGACGCGGGGCGCACCGCACTCCCGCCGGGCCCCGGCGCGGTCCGCCGCGCCCTCCAGGGGCTCCTCCCGCGGCTCCTCGTCGTCGCGCAGCACGGCCGCGCCGGCGAAGAAGACCGCTTCCCGCGGCGCGTCCTCCAAGAAGACGGCCGCCCCCGCGAAGAAGTCCGCCTCCCCGCGGCGCGCCCCGGCGAAGAAGGCGGCCGCGGACCGGCCGGCCGCCAAGCCGCCGGCGAAGAAGACGGCCGCGAAGAAGACGGCCGCGAAGAAGACGCCGGCCAAGAAGGCGCCGGCCAAGAAGGCGCCGGCCAAGAAGGCGGCGGCCAAGCGGGCTCCGGCCAAGCGGGCCCCGGCGAAGAAGACCGCCTCCAGCCGCACCCGGAGCGGCGCGGCGAGGAAGACCGCCGCGCCCGCGAAGAAGACGACGACCCGCAAGACGTCGACCCGCAAGTCGTCGACCCGGAGGTAGCGCCATGGCCATCAGCGAACGCTCCCGTTCCGGGAGCAAGACGTCGCCCATGGACCAACTGCTGGGCGAACTCGGCGACTACCTCAGCGCCCAGGCCGGAAACCTGGTCGACAAGGCCGCCGACAAGATCGACGACGTCACGGACCAGCTCTACGACGCGGCGGAGAACGGGGGTTCCCTCGCGAACATCGGCGGTCGGCTGCTCCAGGGCGACTCGCCCGTCAAGGCCGCCGTGGGCGGCACGATCGGCAATCTGGTCGACAAGGCCAAGGAGGTCGGCAGCGGACTGCTGGGCGGCAAGGGCAGGAGCCGCAAGAGCGGCTCGAAGCCCACCCACATCGCCGAGTCCGTGGACGTCGGCCTCCCCCTGCGCACCGTCTACGACCACTGGACGCAGCTCGAGGACTTCAGCGGCTTCGCCAAGGGCGTGCGCAGCGTCTCCCAGGGCGACGAGACCAGCTCCGACTGGAAGGTCAAGGTCGGTCCCTCCACGCGGAGCTGGAAGGCCACGGTCCAGGAGCAGGTCCCCGACGAACGCATCGTCTGGAGCTCGGAGGGGGCCAAGGGCACCACGCGCGGATGCGTCAGCTTCCACGAACTGGGGCCCTCCCTCACCCGGGTGCTGCTGGTCGTCGAGTACTACCCCTCCGGCCTGTTCGAGAAGACGGGCAACATCTGGCGCGCCCAGGGCCGCCGTATGCGTCTGGACCTGAAGCACTTCCTGCGCCACGTGACCCTGTCCGGCGACGACGAAGTCGAGGGATGGCGCGGCGAGATCCGCGACGGCGAGGTCGTGACCACCCACGAGGAGGCCCTCGAACAGGAGCAGTCGGAGGAGGACGCGGACGGGGGCGAGGACGAGGACGAGGAGTACGAGGGGGAGTACGACGAGGGCGAAGAGCCCGCGTACGAGGAGGAGGGGGAGGAGGACGCCGAGATGGAGGACGCCGAGGGGGAGGGCGAAGCGGAAGACGGCGAAGAGGAAGAGGAAGAGGAAGAGGAAGGCGAAGCGGAAGAGGAAGGCGAGGAGGAGGGAGAAGAGGATGCGGAGGAGGAGCCGGAGCCGGAACGCCCCCGTCGGGCACGCCGTCGCTGACGGCACCCGGTTCGTGTGGAGGCCGCCACCCCCGGCGAAAATCGTACGTGCGTCAACGAGGGTCACGGTCCGCCCGGGGAAC